>JAGBQM010000013.1 GCA_017632855.1 Aeriscardovia sp. | reverse complement strand
GATACTGGTCAAATTTGCTTTCGTATGTGTCGGAAAAAGTCCAGGAAGAGACTTTCTGGTAGGCTCTATTTGCTGGCAGGCGTGAGCTTTCCAGGCCGTAGAAGAAATCATCCCCGAGGGGGATTTCATCCCCTTCTTGACTTTTCCCTCCTATGGTTAGGCTCACCGTCTTTTCCGGTTGCAGCATTTTTTCCACATTTACCACGGTATTTGACTTTGTCAGATCCGAATTTGTCTCCTGCATTGCCGTATTGGCTATCAGCCCATCCTGCTCTCCGTAGACTTCCATGGGAAGTACCACGGTATAGTTTTGCCCCAGCACGTTCTGGTTTATAACCGGAGTGGTGAGGGGATTTAGCTTTTCTTTTGCGTAGGCCTCAAGATTTCTAGGTTGCGGGTTTCCCGATATTTCCCTTCCTGTGGCTTTTGCGAATGTGTTGACCGTCCTAAAGAAGACGAAGGCCGTATGATCGTCTTCCTGAATATTGAATTCGTTTCTTACATTTTGTCCGGCAGAGTTTAGAACCTCTGTTTTTCCTACGAGCCACTTCAGACTTCTCCAGTCGAAGTGGTCGATAATTCCCAGTCTCCAGATTTTGTAGGCCAGGTTTTTGAGGCCTTTGGCTCTAAGTTCCACCTTGTAATAGAGAATCTGACCCCGGAATATCGTTTTTCCATCCACGTTTTCTCCCAAGGAATTGTCTACAGACTTTCTGGGCACAGGGAGGATTGAGGGATTTTCTACAGTGTTGGATGCACTAGAAGATCCGTTAATGACAAGGTCCCAGCGGTTTTTTATGGTCTCTCCCGCTTTTTCTACTTTTGCCTTAAAAATTGTGAGGAGCTTTACATCTTGCCCGCTTTTCCATGCGCCAATGGCCTTGGGGCCGAGCTGTGCTTGGAATTCGTGCTCGGATGGATTCCAAGAAATCTCATAATCGCTGAGAGGTATGAGTTCCCCGTTTTGGAATACTTCTAGAGATGAAGGGATGGGGGAGATGAAGGGTGAATACTGGTCTCTAATCTCTACGGATTTTATTTGTTCCCCGAGATCTGGGATCATTTCATAAGCTTCGAGTTCATAGGTCAAAGTCTGTCCAGGGAGAACTGTTTTGCCATCTATAGATTCTTCCTCTCCGCCCTGTGCCTTTCCTCCTATGACGCTCTTTTCTGCGCCTGGGATCCAGATTCCGACTTCGGGAGAGTTACTTTGCGAAACCCCTGTGCTCAAGGTTTCAGAGGCGGTATCGGAAAAAGGTGTAGACGATCCGGGGTTCAGCATTGTGGACACCGCTGCCCCCGCCTTCTCCCTGTACTCCTTTCTTGCGGCATTTACCCCTTTGCCTGCCGCCAGTTGCACTCTTCCAGGAATTACTAAGGTGAACTGTTCGGGATTTTTGAGGTTGAGAAGGGTTGCAAGGTATTCTGGCTTCATCGAGGCCGTAATTTCGTCGCCTCGACTGAGAAAGTAGAATTCGCCTGTGACGTTTTGATTTGAAGACATATTCGAAAGCGAGGCATCCTCGGAGCCGGGAAGGGTGGAAGAGTAGACCTGGGCTCCGGAAGGATCGGGTTTCCACATCCATGCTGCATTCGCATAGTTGTCTTCGATGGAGAAAGAGGGGATTGAACCTCCTAGGCCGCTTCCTACTTCTGTGTTGATGGAGCTGTCGAGGAGTTGTCCATTTAGGAAGTAGTGGCGGTCAGCTCCGGTTTCCCCGCTCCAAGTGGGGTCGGCGCAGCTTCCATTTGTTTCCCAACTTTTATTGACTGTTGGAGCATAGATCCCTATTTCAGGCTGGTTAGTTTCAGCTTTTTCAGTTCCTAGGGTCTCCCATCCTTCATTTATAAAGGCTTTTCCAGAAGGAGAGAGGAGCGAGTGGAGGGGTTGGGAGGCCGAAAGATTGTAGGCTTTTCTTTCAGTTTCTACGCTCCCTTGTCCCATGTGGATGGCGCCGGGAATGTAGAGAGTGAATTGCAGAGGGGAGGGGAGGCCCTTGAGGGTTGCAAGGTATTCTGGCTTCATCGAGGCCGTGATCTCTTCTCCGTTTTGAGAAATATTAAATTCTCCTGTGACATTTTCTTTGAGCCCGCTTTCTCCGGCTTCCCAGGCGAGGCTTCCTGAGCTTTCCAAAATTTTGGCCTCAGATACGTCCGGGGACCAGATGGACGAAGAAGGGGTGAAATTGTCTGTGAGAGAAAAGGCGGAGGGCGCCTCAAAGAGCCCGCTTCCCACTTCCCCATTTACGGAGGAGGCAACCTTCTCGCCTTCTGCAAAATACTTGCCATCCCATCCGACTTTATTGGTTTTCTCTGGATCGGCCGCAGTATCTTGTCCGCACCAGGCTTTATTTGCCGTGGGCGCGAAGGTGTCGAAGGCATGAGATGCGCTCTCTTGCGTTTTTCCGTTCCAGGAAACTTGCGCCCTATCCTTGAAGGGTTTGCCGCTGGCGGAGGTTAAAAGGACGTTGAAAGAGAAAGTGAAGGTCTTGTTTGAGGGCAGTTCCCCTCCCTTCCATGTGGCGACCGCCTCATTTGCAGGAGTAGAGAACGCAAAGGAGGAGGAAACATCCGTCCCTCCAGATTCGACTTTCATTCCCACCACCTTATAGGCCGATCCTTCCGGATTCAGATAGTCGGTAAAGATTAGGGAGGTGCCGCCCTCCCCGCTGGAAGTCGAAATAGAGGTTGGATCTTCCATTCCTCCCGTGAGCGTCCCTTCGCCTATGGACTTTACGGGAGGAGCCGGAGGCTGTGACGCGAGTGAGGGGGGTTCGCTTTGATTTAGCAGCACTACCACTATCGACAGATCTTCTCCGGAATCTGCGGCAATTTGGGAGGAGACAACAGAATCTATGGTCTTTCCCCCTCCCAGGTTTGTAGAGGCGGTGTAGGAGACGCTTCTTCCATTCCATGCAGTGTAAGCCCCCTGCGAGGCCTCTGCAAAGGCCTCTTTCCATGCTGCAGAGCTGTCGTTTTGATATCCAGAGCCCGAGCCATCAAAATCTTTGGAACCTGTGGATAGGTATGTGGAAACAAAAGCCCCCACTCCAAACAGCCTGCATACCGCTTCCCGGTTTCCGCTTTGGCATTCAGAGAGAGCCTTTGAAACGGCTCCGCTTATCGCCCCTTCTCCGCTGACGCCGTCCCAACTTGTAACGGCTATCCCCTTAGACGAGAGGAAGCTTGCAACTTTCTGTGTCCCCTCGGAGACATTGGAGATACCGGTTGAGATATTTTCTGGATCCTGGGGAGTAAGGAGATTGTTAGATGTCCACCAATAGACTCCCCCGGAGTATCCACCTTCCGCAGCGCCTCCACCCGAGCCGTTTCCGGCTCCTATAGCCATTTCTCTAGCCTTTTGGCTTTTCCAGGCAAAAAAAGAAGGCGGCGCCGCGGAAGCGAAAGCTGTAACTGGCGCCGCCGCCCCTATCAAGAGGAGCGAAGCTGACAAAATAAGTGAAATTTTGCTCTGCCTTATATTTTTTCCTTTCTCATTATCCGAAGAACGCCCTGCCTAGCGCGCTACGCCATTCTTCGGGTCTAATAGAAGATAAATATTGAAAAAGCATTTCCGAAGCCCCTTTTTTATCGAGCTTGCTTATTGCCGTGAACTCAACTATGTTTTTATTCATTCCAAGGACGAAGAATGGCTCTGATGGAAAGGTCTTTCCCAGCTCCCTTTCGAGGTTTGCAGTACATATGTAGAGCTCTTCTTTATAAAATAGGCAGTCGAACTCCTTTCCCTGGTAACTTACGCAAAAAGGTATGAGGGGCCTTTTTGTCAGCTCCACCATGGCAGTTTTCCTCCTTTTAGTTCTTTATTGTCTTTAGTTTTTATTTGGCATCTTAGGGTTTTTAGTGAAAACCATGCGGATGCGAGGGCTAAGGCGAGGCCGACCGAGGCCAATCCCAGCGCTAAGGGAAGGGCGAACAGTCCCAAATGGTGCAAGATGGGCGCCATAAATCCCATTAGTAAGCCTAAGTCCAAGGTTTTGAGCCAAATGCTGCCCCTTTTGACCCTTTGATGTTTTCTTTTCATATTCGCCGTCCCCGGACGGCTCTTTTTGCCCTGCAAGTTTTGGGGTCTGCACAGCCTACACGAGCTCCCCTATGATTCCCAAGACCAGTACGGTCAGAAAACAGAGGGTCAGGATGGAGATTATCGGGAGGGAGTGGCCGGCAATGAAGGCCAAAAATCCCGATTCTTCTTTTTCCTTTTTCTTGGAGTGTTTTGCTATGCATTCCCCTTTCTTTTATGAATTCCATTGGTACGCCCCTCCCGACTGTTGGGCTTTTGCATAAGGGGCGAGCCCTGCGGCGGATCCCGTAGGTCCCCAGTCCGTCACTTTGGGATCTCCTGCAGTAGGTTGGGCGATTAAGATCAGGAGATTGAAGGCGCTGGCGGAATCTTTTCCTTTTTCTACCGTCACTTTTACCTCGGCCAGACCGTTTCCGTTTTTTTCTTCTTCAGCCCAGAGGATGGTGGCGCTTTTGAGGCTGCCGAGATTCTCCGCCTGGAAGGAAGCGGAAGGGTTGGGATCCGCCATTTCTGCCGTAAGGGCTTCATTACTGGAAGAGCACCATGCCGCTGCCCACATGCTGACGGCTTCTTGGAGAGCTGCGGTGACGGATAGGGCTGGAAGGTTGGGCCTTGAAGGTGCCGCTTCTTTGAAGGGAGAGGCGCCGGAAAGAGCCGGGGATCCTACCGGGGCCGGATCCTCGCCTCCCCTGATGTACTCTGAGATTTCTCTCCAGGCCCCCGAATCGGAAAAGCAAAATGAGGAGAGGTATAGGCCGTTTCCTTCTGGATAAATCCCCTCAAAGTGGAGAGAATTTGAGGATCCCCCAAATCCAGACTCTTTCATCCATCGTTCGGCCTCTGCCCATCCGGCAGCTTTGACGCTTGCGGGTATGGAAGCTTTGGGAAGAGTCTTTTGGGGTTCTGCCTCTGGCTTCTTTAGGTCTGAGGCTATGGAAATCGGAAGGGATAGAAGGGAAAGCAAGAGGACGATTCTCCATGCCCCCGTTCTTCTTGCCGCTTCTTTCAGGGCTTCCCTAGCCGCAGATTCCGGCGCCTCTTTTTTCGTACTGTCTCCTAAAGTCTCAGAGATACAAATATTAAAAAACATTAAGTT
>JAGBQM010000012.1 GCA_017632855.1 Aeriscardovia sp. | reverse complement strand
GCGCGAAAGCGGGCGGCAGCTCAAAAGCGCGCTGTAGACGCTCAGCCCTATGGCGGAAGTGGTGTTTAAAGACAATTCGCAAAGCCCCATTCCCCTCCCCCTT
The DNA here is from genome assembly GCA_017632855.1 of Aeriscardovia sp. Lineage (GTDB taxonomy): Bacteria > Actinomycetota > Actinomycetes > Actinomycetales > Bifidobacteriaceae > RGIG1476. Next base: position 21,417 of record JAGBQM010000012.1, on the reverse strand, counting down.
TCTTCGGGGAGCAAGGTGGAAGTGGCGGCGCTGTAAAGGGGGGAATAGGCTGCAATTTCACCGAAATTGTAAATGCAGGCGAAAACCGTAAGGAGCCAGAATCCGGAACCTATGAAGAGGGCCGAAAGCCCGAGGCCTATAACCATGGCCAAAGCGGAAAAGAGGATGGTTCTGTAGTGGCCAAGCCATGACACCAGCTTTCCCGAAAACGCCCCGACTGCGGCCGTAAGGGCGTAGACGGCGGCCAGGGCCCATGAAACTTCGTCCAAAGGCATGCGGTAGACGTCTTTTCCTATCAGCTGGTAGATGGGGATCTGGGCGTAGGAAAAGAGGTTGAAGACGATTATCACGCTTATGGCCGAAGCGAAGGCCCGGTTTTTAAGAAACCTCCTGGGAAGGAAGCAGTTTTTGTTAAACAGGGCGTAGGCCGCAAACCCTAAAAGAAGGCCCAAAAGCACCAGTACGCTGGCCAGGGAAATAAAGTCAAAGAAGACTGAAATGGATCCGGAAAGAAGCGAAAAGAGGATCATGCCGAAGTAATCCACCTTCCTTTTTTTCCCCGATCCCTTGGGGAGGGAGGAAAGGAGGGGGAGAAAGGGAAGGGAGAGGAGGGGGAGTGCGAACAAAAGGTTCCACGGTATGAGATCCACAAGGCCCCCCGCCAGCACCCCGAGCACGCTGGCCGCGCTGTAGACCGCTCCGAAGAGCCCTATGTAAAAGGTTTTTCGCCCCGGAGGGAGCCTTTTTACGCAGGAAACCAAAAATACGCTTCCGGCGGCCTGGGATCCGGACTGCTGAAGGATTCTTGCAGCAAGAATTCCGGCAAAGGAATGGAGGAAGATGCCCAAAAGGGAGCCTGCGATCAGAAAGGAGGCCCCCCAAAAGGCTATGGCCCTCGCCGACACGAAATCGCACAGGGCGTCATAGAGAAGGGAAAGGACGGCAAGGACTATGCCGGGAATTACGGAAAGGAAGTCTGAAGCTTTCCTCGCGCCCAGATCCTTTCCTATATCGGAATAAGAAAGGTTGAAAGCCTGGAGCATGAGGTTGCCCAAAAGATAAATTACCAGAAGAGCCCAAAGGGCTCCGGTTTTTACAGGTCCTTTTTCTCTTTCTTTAGGCACTTATAAAGCATACCAGCAGGGGCAAAGGGTTTAGCTACTGGGCTATGTCTTCGTCGGTGTCTACGGAAACCGCCTTCTTTACGACCGAAGATATCGGCTTTTTAAATGCCAATACCAAAATAAGGGAGGCCAGGGCCGCCAGAAACATTATCCAAAAGACGTTGGCCGTCTGGCAGGCGGTCATGCCCTTTATGCCGAAAAGGGTGGCGTGGCCAAGGGCCGCGTTTTCGATCAAGTCGGAATAGACCGCTATGCCGATGGAAGGGGAGATGTTTACTATGAGATCGCATATCCCTATGCCCCTTCCCCTTTCCTGCTGCGGGAGGGCCGCGCTGGCCGCGTCATAGATGGGGGTGTAAATCGCAGTGAAGCCCGCGATAGTGATGGCGTTTAGGATGCTTAAGAACCAGAAGCTGGAATGGATGAAGGCGGCGGAGAGGCCGAATCCTACAAGTTCGGCTATAAGGGAGAGGACGATTACGGCGTAGTGTCCCAATTTGTTTACCAGGGGGCCTGAAAAAATGCCCACGACCATGGCCACGAGGTTTACCCCCGTCAGCCACCACGACACCTGTTGGAGCGGAATCTGGAAGACCCCGTCGCCTATCACCTGGTAGATTGGCGTGCAGGCGAACTCGAAGAAGAAGCTTATGCAAAGCAGGGCGAGGAGGATCATGTACCTGCCGTTTTTAAGGAATTTGGGGGTGATGAAGGATCGCTTGTTTTTGGCGACGTTGAAAGAAAAGCCTATTACGAGCGCCCCGAATATGATCCAGAGCCACCAGAACTGCATGTAGGAGAAGTAGACGGCGAGGCAGGTGGCGATTCCGGCAAAGATTATTATGCCTATGGAGTCCACTTTTTCGCCCTTGCCGGAGACGTTGGGGGTGTCTTTAACGAGGAGGGGGAAGACGAAGATGGCGAGGGCCGGAATCAAAAGCAGCCACTTCCAGGGCATGTCCTGAATCCATCCTCCCGCAAACACCCCCAGGGCCACCGAAAGGTAGTAGGCCGCGTTGAACACGCCCAAGTATATCGCCTTTTCTTTTTTATTCAGGAATTTTACGGTCATTATAAGAAAGACCGACCCGGCAACCTGGGCCCCCGCAACCTGAAGGGCCCTCACTACCACTACCACCCAGAAGTTGAAGGAGAGAAAGAAGCCCACTACGGATGAAACTATCAAAACCCCCACGCCCCAAAGCACCATCTTCTTGGGAGAGATGAAGTCGCAAAGAGTCTCGTAAAGCATGCACACTATCCCAAGGATTATCCCGGGAAGAGTGGACAGCAGCGCGGCCGCGGTGGCTGAAACGTGCAGGGAAGTCCCAATGTTTGAATAGACCAGGTTGAAGCACTGGATCATCAGGTTGCCGATGATAAAGACAAACAGAAGGCTGGGAAGGGATTTTTTGGTCTCCCGCCTTATTCTTTCAAATTCGACGTCGTTGTCGATTGCGTTCTCCATTGACAATCCTTACTGGTTTGGAGTGCGGACGGAGCGTCCTACAAATTTGCGAACCCCGAGAGTGCAGATTATGGATAGCGCCGAAAGAGCGGCCATAAGCCAAAAAATAAGCGAAAGGCGGGGTACAAGCTCAAAACCCACATGGGACTTTTCGACGGCGCTGTATACCGCGATGCCGAGGGCCGGAGATACGTTCATTGCCACGTGAGCGATTCCCACCCCTCTTCCCCTCTGGCTTTCATGCAAGGCGGAAGTGGCTATGTCGTATATGGGAGTGTACACCAATGTTAAACCCACCTCGTAGACAATCATAAACACCGTCACCACCGCAAATCCCCATTTGATTGCGAAGGCCGAGAGAAGGAACCCTATAAGCATCAAAAAGAGGGAGAGCAGTATCGAAGGCCAGTCCCCGATTTTTTTGCATATCTTTCCTGAAAACGACGCCACCCCCACGCATATGAGGTACACCAACGCCAAAAGCCAGGAGATGGCCTCCAAATGCATGCGGTAGACGTCTTTTCCTATGGTCTTGTAGATGGGGATGGCGGCGTACTGGAAGAAAAAGGTCAAAAAGAGGATGAAAAGGGTGCCTATAAAGGCCCTGGATTTCATCATCGACTTTGTCAGGAGGGGGTTTTTGCTCTTTTTCATCCACACCGCGAATACCGCGAAAAGAAGGCAGCTGGCTAAAAGCAGCCAGGTCTTTTCGTAGGTGAAAAAGATGGTGAGGAAGGCCACGCAGACGGTAAAGAGGGAAGCCCCGAAGCCGTCGAAGGGTTCCGGCTTGGATTCGAGTTTGGGGACGTCTTTAATCAGGAGGGGGAGGAGGAAGACGGCGAGGGCGGGGACGAGAAGGATGTATTTCCAGGGGATGAAGTCGATTTGGCCGCCCAAAAGCATCCCCAAAACCACCGACACGAAATATGCGGCGTTATTCAGGCCTATGAAAATGCCCCTGTCTTTTTTGGGAAGGTACTTTACGAGTATCACCAAAACCACGGACGCGTGCACGGCTATGGTTTGAAAGATCCTGCATACCAGCACCACCCAAAAGTTCGAGGACCCGAAAAATCCGGCGACGGAGCTTACTACCAAAACCACCGTCCCCACGCACACTATCGTCCTCGGAGACACGTAATCGCAGAGGGTGTCGTAAAAGAGGCAGACGGCGGCCAGGGCCACTCCGGGCAAAGACACCAGAAGGGAGGCTTCCGGAACCATGTGAAGGCTTTCTCCCACGTTCTGGTAGACAAGATTGAAAGACTGGAAGATAATATGCCCGAAAATGCCCAAGGCGAAGAGGGCCGGAAGAGCCTTCTTCGCCTTGCGAAGCTGTTGGGGGGAAACTCCCTTGCCTTTTCCTTCTTCAAAAGCCGGAGACATTGAAGGTCCCCCTATCGCTGAAACTGAAATGCCATCCTCCCCAAGAAGAAGCTCTGCTCAGTTTCAATGATACATTGGGGAACCTACAGATTACTTGGCGGCCTTCTTTTTGCCCTTCACCTTGGCTTCCGCGGCCTTCAGCACCTCTTCGTCGGCGCTTAAGGGATCTTCAAGCGCGGCCTTTTCGGCGGGAGTGAGGGAATTGGCCCTCTTTTCCATGTTGATTATGTGCCTCTCTGAATAGGTGAGGTAGAGGGAGAGGAGGAAGCAGAGCCCTCCGGCCGAAAAGATGACTACGCTTGAGGCCCCCCAGCCGAACCTGTCTACAAGCTCGCCTATAAGGGCGGTGGCGATGGTGTCTCCGAAAATGTACTGGAAAAATCCCATAAAGCCCGTAGAGACTCCCACCGCGTATTTCGGCACGGCCTCGTTTACCATAAGGCCCACAAGATCCAAAGGCGCGTAAATGCAGGCTCCGGAAATGAAGAGCCCTACAAGTATCAGGGCCTTGTCGGGGGCGAAGAAGTAAAGGCAAAGGGCGCCTATCATCACTATAGTCAGGCAGAAGGTGACAAGGGCCCTGCGGCCCTTGAGAAGGTCGGAAACGAAGCCGAAGAAAATCACGGCGGGAATCAAAAACAGCTCGTACTCGCCCACGATCCAGCGGGCGGTGTTCGCGCTAAAGCCTTTTGTGGGAAGGTAGCTTGGAATCCAGCTCAAAATTCCGTACCTGCAGATGTAAAAGCTCATGGAGGCAAGGGAAACCGCCCAGACCATCTTGTTGCAGAGGATGTCTTTCAAAAAGACCTTCCAGACGCTCTTTTTGGTTATGCTTCCTGCGGTGGTGCCGCCGTTCTCATTCAGCTCGACGCTGTCGGAATAGGTGTTGATGTCGGGAAGCCCGTAAGTTTCCGGCCTTTCGGAATTTATAAGGTACATAAGCGTGCCGATGACGGCGGCCACGATGGAGGAAGTGATGAAGATGGCGCTTATGGATCCTGAAAATGCGGCGGCGGCGGCCTCAATGGTGACGACGCAGAAGAAGGCTCCGAAGTTATGGGCGGCGCTCCAGATCGCGTATGCCGTGCCTCGGGTGCGCTTTGCAAACCACAGGCTCACTTCCCTCTGGCATACGGGCGCCCCCACCCCCTGGAAAACGGAGTTTATGAGCATTAGCACTATCATTACCCCAAAAGAGCGGGTCCAGGCGAAAAAGAGGTTGGCTATGGCCGATCCGTATAGGGCAAGAATCAGGAACCTTTTCATAGATACCCTGTCGGCTACAAAGCCCATGATGAACTTGCTTATGCCGTAGCCTATGCCGAAGGCGGAGAGGATGATCCCGATTTCGCCCACGCTGAATCCGTACTGATGCCTTAAGGGGATCTCTTCGTCCTGCACGACCTGGCGGATAATGTAGAAGGAGGCGTAGGACAGGCATGTGGCTATAAGCACGCCGGTTTGCCTCATGTGGTATTGGTGCTTTACTCTTTCTTTCGGCACCTTGGTTGCGGAAACGGCGGGTATACCTAGAAATGACATGGCTAATTCCTTACTGTTAAGTTGCCCCATTGCAACCTAAACGGGTGTTGTATATTAGCACTCGTAGAAAAAACTTATCAATGCTACCACTAATCGGCGATCCGAGGGGAATTTGATGTTTAAAATCTTCAAAAGGGATGTGGAGAGGCTTGTTCGCGCCCCGGCTTCCCTCGTCACCCTTTTGACCCTCCTCTTCCTCCCGGCGGTCTACGGGTGGTTCAGCACCTACGCTTATTCCGACCCCTACTCCAAGACCGGAAATCTGCCGGTGGCGGTGGCGAATATGGATTCTGAGGCGACAATTGAGGGGCAACCCGTAGACGTGGGATCGCAACTGGTTGAAAACCTGAAGAAACACGACGAGCTGGACTGGAAGTTTGTGGGGGAAAAAGAGGCAAAGGCGGGGGTGGAAAGCGGCAAGTACTTTGCGGCCTTCATAGTGCCTGCGGGCTTCAGCCGCCGGCTGGCCCGCGACATAGAAAATCCGAATGGGGCGAAAAAGCCCTCAATCCTCTACTTTTCAAATCAGGAAAAAAGCCCCGTAACTGCGAAAATCACTTCGATTGGAGCCTCCAAGATTCAAAGGGAGATAAATTCCCAGCTGGATTCGGCCATCCTCAAGGCCGTGATGGAAAAAATGAGCGGCGCCGCTTCGGCATCCAAAGGAAGGGCGCTTTCTCAAACTGAAGGCCTGATAGAAGATGCAAAAACGCTTAAAGAAGACCTTTCGCGCGTCCGATCCGACCAGCAGAGCCTTTCGGAAAGCATTTCTTCAGCCTCCCTTTCCCTCGCCTCCGCCTCCGGGGCCCTTTCTTCCCTCCCCTCTCTTTCTTCCCCCTTTTCCCTTCCGTCCTCCCTCCCTTCCCTTTCCTTTGCTCCCTCAAACGCCCTCAAAGAAAAAATTTCCTCCCTTTCCACCCAAATTTCCGCCATCGCCTCCCTTCCTTTCCCTTCTCCCCTAAAAGATCAGGCTTCCCTCGCCCTTTCCAGCCTCTCTTCCTTCCTCTCTTCCCTTTCCTCCCGCCTCTCCTTGCTTCAAAGTTACTCGTCTAAAGCCCAAGCCGCCGCCTCTTCCCTCCTTCTGGCTTTGAAAACCAAGGGGGAAGAGGCGAGAAGCGCGGCCTCTTCCATCCCTTCCTTCCTCTCTTCCAGCTCGAAAGATCTTGAGGACCTGTCTTCGGCCCTGAAAAACGCGGACGGCCCCCTCCGGGAGTGGGAGGGGGAACTTTCCTCCCTTTCAGCCTCGCTTTCCCAGATGCGCTCTTCCTCCTTCATTTCCTTTCTTTCAAAGATTGGAGAGCTTGACGCCTCGGGGGCCTCTTCTTTCCTCGCCTCCCCCGTAACTCTTGAAACGGTTCCCGTCTATCCGGCCTCCTACGTCCAGGCCATCTGCCCCTTCTTCCTCGCCCTTTCTTTGTGGGTGGGATCTTTTATGCTCGTAGTCATCTACAGCCTTTTTCCCGACGGAAAGGGCATTGGGAAAATAGGGGCCAGAAAGGGGTATTTTGCAAGGCTCTCCCTTTTTTGGTTCGTTTCCTGCCTGCAGGCCATTGTGTCTTCCGTAGGGGAAGCGTGGATACTGGATTTTAAAGCGCGATCCCTTTCCCTCTTCTTTCTTTCCGCCCTCTTTTCCTCCTTCGTTTTTTCTTCCGTCATTTTCGCCATGGCGGTGTGTATGGGAAAGTTGGGCAAGGCCATGGCGCTTGTGGCGGTGATGATCCAAATCCCTTCTTCGGGGGGAATGTACCCCGTCTCCCTCCTCCCCTCGGCCTACAGGGCCCTTTACCCCCTCCTCCCTTTCACTTACTCCATAGACCTTTTCCGAGCTGCAGTGTCCGGAGGGGGAGCGTGGGCATTTATAAAAGACATGATCTTCCTCTTCCTTTTCGCCCTCTTCTTTACCGCAGTCTCCCTCCTTCTTTTTCCCGCCCTTTCCTCCCTTCAAAAATCTTTGAATTTCCGCCTGAAGGCTGCGGATTTCTTCACGACTGAAGGGGAAAACCTTCCTTCTTCAAGCAGGCTGGAAAACGCCATCTACCTTCGCCTTTCAAGCCAGCCGAGGGCGAAAGTGGAAATGGAGTGGGAAAAATTCAAAAGAAGGTACAGGAAGGCGGCCGTAGGGGCGTGCTCTTTCTTTTTCGCCCTCCCCCTCGTTCCCATGATTTTGATGTTTTCAGGCGTGGCCAGCCGAAGCGTCTTCCTTTTCATATGGGTGGGATCCTATGCGGCGGCCATGGTCGCGGCGGCGTTTATGGAGTACGGCAGGCTCTGCGCGCAAAAGGCCGTGGAAAAGCGGCTGTGAAAGTATGAAAGGGAGCTTGTTATGAGGCTTTCCGGAGATTTCGGGAAAAAAGAAAAGGAAGAAAAGGGGAGGCGGGGCTCCTTCTTTTCGCCGCGCCTGTTTTCATCATCCCCGAAAAGGATGAGCTTTTTAAATCCTTTCCGCCTGGCCAAAAGAGACGTTTCCTCCGTTTTTTCAAGCTTAATCTCCCTTGCGGTGCTATTGGGCCTCATCCTCATTCCTGGCCTTTACGCCTGGTTCAATCTGGGAGGGGAGTTCAACCTTTATTCAAGGACCAAAGACCTTAGGATAGACGTAGTAAACCAGGACGAGGGCTATTCTTCCCCCCTTCTTCCTTTGGGAGTGAACTTCGGATCCAAAGTGATAGGGGCCCTTCAAAAAAATCCGAAATTCCTCTGGACCCAAACCAGCCTGAAGACCGCCCAAAGCCAGGTGGAAAGCGGGAAGGCGTATGCGGCGGTGGAAATTCCCGCGGACTTTTCCAAGGGCCTGATGAATATCCTTTCCTCCCCTAAGGCCTTGAAAGTCAAATTTCTCGTAAACGAATCCATTACTCCCCTTTCCCCCAAGCTTACCCAGGAGGGGGCTGACGACCTGGAAAACGAGGCCAGGCAGGTTTTCGCCTCCAGCGCCCTTAAGATCGCGATTTCTTCCCTGGAGTCCTTTTCCTCCCTGAAGCCCGGATCTTCTTTAAGCCTTCTTTCTTCCGCCGCCTCCAGCGCTTCCAATGCCATGCAATCTTCCCGCCTGGCCTTCCTCGCCTATTCGGGCGCCCTGAAATCCGCGGGGGCCCTCCTCTCGTTTTCGGCCTCCCAGGCCTCTTCCCTTTCAAACCTGGTGAGGCAAAACCAAAAGGGGTTTTCTTTTTCCCCCCTCCCTTCTTCCCTTCAAAAAATAGAGCCCCCCGCCCTTTCCCTTTTTAAAGAGGCCAGAAAAAAAGTCGAAAGCCTCCTCTCTTCCCCCCTCCTGTCTTCGCCCGCCTTTTCAAATTTGAGAAAGCTTCTGGAAGAAATGGAAAGCCGGATTCAGGGGGGATCTTCTTCCCTTTCCTCCCTCTCTTCCGCTTTCTTTTCCTCCCTATCTTCAGAGCTTGAAAGCGTAAAGGAGGCGCAAAGCCGCATGGAAAAGGAGGCGCAAAGCCTAAATTCCGTTCTTTTAACCCTTTCTTCCTCCCTCTCTTCCCTTTCTTCGGCCTCTTCCGCCGCCTCTTCTTCCCTTTCCTCCCTCTCTTCGGATCTTTCTTCCCTTTCCTCCCTCGCCCTAAGCCTTTCCTCCTCCCTTTCCGCGCTTTCTTCTTCCCTTTCCAAGGGCCTTCCCTCCCTTCCCTCCTTTGGAAGCCCGGCGGCGGCCGCGGGCCTTCTTTCAAGTCCTGTGCAGGTAGAAGAAATCCCGGTCTGGCCGGTTTCCCCTTTCGGAAGCGCCATCACCCCTTTCTACTGCGCACTGGCGATGTGGATAGGATGCCTTTTGGACTGCCTGGCGGTAAAGATGCGATACTCCTACTTAAAGGCGGAGGGGCTTTGGAAGCTTAAAAGGTGGCACCTTGTGGTGGGAAGGTGGATTTCCATTGAGATAATCGCCTTTTTCCAGTGCGAGATTACGGCCTTGGGATGCCTGGTCTACATGGGATCGCAAATTAAGAGGCCCTGGCTTTTCTTTTTGGCGGCCTTCTTCTGCTCGCTTAGTTTCAGCTCCCTTTCCTATGCCTTGGTAAGGACCTTTGGGGAAGCCGGGAAAATGGCGTGCGAGCTTGTTTTGATTTTCCAAATTACGGCTTCGGGAGGGATTTATCCTTTGGAGCTTCTCCCTTCGGGCGCGGCGAAGGCTTCCATGTTCCTTCCTGCGACCTGGGCCATAAACGCCCTGAGGCCGTGCGTCGGAGGCTCTTCGCTACTTCCCTATTGGAAGGGGATCGGGGTTTTAGGCATTTTCTTTGCGGCCTCGTGGATTTTGTGCCTGGGGCCCGGCCGTATATTTTCCCGCCTTTCCGAAAGGTTTTCAGAAAGCCTGGAAGCCGGAGGCCTGGCCGCTTAGCGCATCTTTTTAAAGCTGTCGGTCAGGATTTTTGAGCACTCCTTTTCTTTAAAGCCCCCTACCACTTCGCATTTCCATCCTCCCTTTCCTTCTCTTGGGATATCCCAAACCGATCCGCACGCCCCGTAGAGTGGATCCCATGCCCCAAACACGATCCTTCCCACTTTGAAAAGCAGGGCCGCCCCTGCGCACATGGGGCAGGGTTCCAAGGTACAAAAGAGGGTGCAGTCCATAAATCCCGCGTTTCCCAATCGTTTTCCGGCCTCTCTTATGGCTAGGGCTTCCGCGTGCAAAAAGGGGGAGTATCTGTCGTTAAAGGCTTCGGAAATTATTTCTCCCCGGGCGTTTGCCACCAGCGCCCCTACGGCCGCCCCTTTGGAAAGCCGGGCGAGATCCATGCACCTTTCCATCAGATCCGCCGTTCGCTTTTCAAACATGTAGGGCTTTTTGAGCTCCACTTTCGTTCCCCCTCCGCAACTAAACTATGAATAGGTTATCAGCTAGAAAAAGGATTTTTAATTTTGAAGTATTTTGAAAAGCTTGCCAAAAAAATGAACGGCGAAGGGGAAATCGACATGGAGGCGAAGCCCTCCGTTTTAGAGGATGAAGAAGTATACAGCTGCTCCATATTTTCAGTGCACAGAAAGCTTATAGCCCTTCCCAAAAAAGACGGGGAGAGGGAAGTGATAAGGCGGGATTTGATAGATCACTTGGCCGGCGTGATTTGTCTTGTCCACAACCTTGACACGGATTCCTACTTAGTGGAAATGGAATACAGGGTAGGGCCCGGGGGCTTCGTTTTCGGGCTGCCCGCGGGCCTTATAGAAAGAGGGGAAAACCCCTTGGAGGCGGCGAAGAGGGAAGTGGAAGAAGAGACGGGGGTAAGGCCCGGAAAGATTGAAGAGATAGAGCAGTACGGGGCTTTTTACGCGTCCGAAGGCGCGAGCAACGACAAAGCTTACCTTTTCGCCCTTCACGTATCTGAAATAGAAACTTGCCCGCTTAGGCCCGATGCGGGGGAGTTTATAAAGTCGGCGTGGGTCTCGTTTGAAGACCTTCTTTCCCTGCCCATAAAAAACGCCTCCAGCGCCCTTCTGGTAAGAAACGAAGAGGTGAGGAGGCGGGGAGGTCAGATCTTGTAGCGCTCCTCCTTGGCAAGGCTTGCTACAGCGGGATCTTTTTCGTCGAGCTCTTTAAGGATGCCTTCCATGCCTGCGCAAGACTTGGGGACGAGGATCTGCACTTTCAAAAGGAGGTCTCCCTTGGGGGAGGTGGCGCAGCCTCTTCCTTTCACCCTGAGAACCGCTCCGGAACTCGTCCCCTCAGGAACTTTCACCTTAAGCGACTCCCCGGTGATGTCTTTGACGATTACGCTCGCGCCCAGGCACGCTTGGGAAAAGGTCAGGGGAAGGTTTCTTACGATATTCCTTCCCTCCATGGAGAAAACGGGATCAGGGTTTATGCGCACTTCAAGGTACAGGTCCCCCCTGGCTCCGGTAACGGGGTCCTGGGCTCCCTTTCCTTTCAGCTTTATCGTCTGGCCGTTTTTCACTCCTGCCGGAATTTTGGTCTTTATAAGGGATCCGTTCACCTTCAAAGACACCGTAGCTCCGGTGACCACCTGGAGAAGGGAGAGATCCACGCTGGATTCCAAATCAAGATCCCGCGGATCGCTGTAGCGGGAGTAGCCGCCCCCTCCTCCAAATTGGCTGAAGATGTCGGAGAAGCCGGAGGCTCTTCCCCCTCCTCCTCCAAACATGGAGCTGAAGATGTCGGAGAAGCCGGAATCGGCTCCGTACCCGCCGGATCCCGCCGTAAACCTGGCCCCTCCCGATCCGAACTGCCTTATGGCGTCGTATTTCTTCCTCTGGTCGGCATTGCTCAGCACGTCGTAGGCCTCGGAAATATCCTTGAACTTTTCGACGGCCGATGGGTCATGATTGAGGTCGGGATGATACTTTCTGGCCAGCTTCCGGTAGGCCTTGTTTATTTCATCCTGGCTCGCGCTCTGACTTACGCCCAAAACCTTGTAAAAATCCTTATTTAGCCATTCGTTTTCTGCCATTGGCCACCTGTCGCTTTTTTGTCAAACCCCCTGCAGGGCTTAGAAAGTAAAGTACTTCCTAACCGTGTTATAGAGCTTCCTTTGATCCGGAGTGCTCAGCACGTCGTAGGCCTCCGTTATCTGCTTGAACTTCACGGCCGCCTCCGGATCGTGGTTGACGTCGGGATGATACTTCCTGGCCAGCTCTTTATAGGCTTTGCCTATCTCTTCATCTGAGGCGTCTTCGGAAACCCCCAAAGTCGCATAGAAGTCCTTGCCGGACCATTCGGGTATAGTCACTGTTCCGCTCCCGCTTCGCCCTCTTCGCTTTCGGCCTGCGCGCCCTTGGGCTCCTCTTCAGGCAGGGGAGAAGAGACGACCACCCGGGCGGCCCTTATTACTTTGCCGTCTATTTTGTATCCAGCTTCCACCACGGTCTCGAGAATGTCGGAGTCAACCCCTTTCTTGGGGTTATGCAAAACGGCTTCGTGCAGGGAAGGGTCGAAAGCTTCTCCGGCCTTTCCGAACTTTTCCACGCCCAGTTTTGCAAGGGCCTTGTCCATCTGTTTGGAAACGGCCTTCATGGATTCGTCCATCGTGCCGTGTTCGCGAATGCGGTCCAAATCGTCCAAGACGGGAAGAAGTGCCTTCAGAGCGTCCTCTACGCCGGCCTGCTTGAACTGCTCCCTTTCTTTAGAGGTCCTGTTGCGAAAGTTAATGAAATCCGCCCTTTCGCGTTGCAGCGCCTCCAAGTACTCGGCGGCCTCTTTCTTGGAAGCTTCCAACTCCTTGGAAAGATCCTCTTCTACGGCATTGTCAAGCTCGCGCTCCAGGGAGTCGAGATTCTCCTCAGAGGCCTTTTCTTCCTCTTCCTCTGAGCTCTCTTCCATCTCTACTCGTCTTTCTTATCGTCGTCGTCTACAACCTGGGCATCCACAACATCGTCATCGGGAGCCTGCTGCTGGGGGGCGGGGCCGGCCTGGGAAGAGCCGTCCTGCTCGTAGATGTTCTTTCCAATCTTCTGGGCTGAGGTCATAAGGTTCTCCTGGGCTTTCTTGATGGCCTCTACGTCGTCTCCCTTGAGGGTTTCCTTGAGGGTGGCGATCTTTGCAGACACTTCCGAAGCCAGATCGGCCGGAATCTTGTCCTTGTTGTCGTTTAGGACCTTCTCTATGGAGTAGGCGAAGGCTTCTCCCTGGTTGCGGGTTTCGGCCTCTTCCTTGCGCTTCTTGTCGTCGGCCTCGTGCTCCTGGGCTTCCTTGACCATGCGGTCGATTTCGTCCTTGGGAAGGGAGGATCCTCCGGTGATGGTCATGGACTGTTCCTTTCCGGTCCCCTGGTCTTTGGCGGAGACGTGAACGATGCCGTTGGCGTCGATGTCGAAAGTGACTTCGATCTTGGGCACTCCCCTGGGGGCAGGGGCGATGCCCGTAAGCTCGAAGGTTCCCAGAGGCTTGTTGTCGCGGGCGAACTCCCTCTCGCCCTGGTAAACCTGGATCAGCACGGAGGACTGGTTGTCTTCGGCGGTGGAGAAGATTTCGCTCCTCTTGGTGGGGATGGCGGTGTTTCTGTCGATGAGCTTTGTCATGATCCCGCCCTTGGTCTCAATGCCCAGGCTAAGCGGGGTCACGTCTATAAGCAGGACGTCCTTTCGATCCCCCTTTATGACTCCCGACTGTATTGCGGCTCCCACCGCCACCACTTCGTCAGGGTTTACAGACTGGCTCGCGTCCTTGCCTCCGGTAAGCTCCTTAACCAGATCCTTTACGGCGGGCATTCTGGTAGAGCCTCCCACGAGTATCACGTGATCTATCTGGGAGACTGTGACCCCGGCGTCTGAAAGGACCTGGGAGAAGGGCTTGCGGCACCTGTCAAGAAGGTCTCTGGTCATTTCTTCAAAGTGGGCGCGGGTGAGCACTTCGTCGAGGTGCACCGGCCTTCCGTCGGGGGTCATCGCCAGGTACTGCATGGAGATCGTGGTCTCCATCGCTCCCGACAGCTCCTTCTTCGCCTGCTCGGAAGCTTCCTTGAGCCTCTGGAGGGCGATCTTGTCCTGGGAGAGATCCACCCCGTACTTGCTCTTTACAACTCCCACCAGCCAGTCGATAATCCTCTGATCCCAGTCGTCTCCCCCGAGGTGGTTGTCGCCGTTGGTGGCTTTGACCTGGATAGTGGAGAAGCCGTCGTCATCCTTGCCGATTTCGAGCAAAGACACGTCGAAGGTGCCTCCTCCAAGGTCGAATACCAGTATCTGCTCGTTTTCGTTTCCCTTTTCGAGCCCGTAAGCCAGGGCGGCGGCGGTGGGTTCGTTTATAATCCTTAAAACGTTGAGGCCGGCGATCTTGCCGGCGTCTTTGGTGGCCTGCCTCTGGGCGTCGTTAAAGTAGGCGGGGCAGGTGATGACCGCGTCCGTCACGGGTTCCCCCAGGTACGCCTCGGCGTCCCTTTTAAGCTTCATCAGGATTTGGGCGCTTATCTCCTGGGGCGTCCACTTCTTCCCGTCTATTTCTACAGTCCAGTCGGTTCCCATGTGGCGCTTGACGGAGGAAATGGTGCGCTCCACATTGGTAACGGCCTGCCTCTTTGCCACGTCCCCCACTAAAATTTCGCCGTTCTTGGCAAAAGCCACTACGGAGGGGGTGGTCCTCTGCCCCTCGGAGTTCACTATAACCGTAGGCTGTCCTGCTTCAAGGGTTGCAATGCAGGAATTGGTTGTGCCTAAATCTATTCCAACCGAGCGCCCCATCGCGCATCCTCCTTCTTTCAGCGCCGGGACCTTCCCGGCTCTCTCAGTATTTCAAGTTGAAAAAGCCCGCGATTATTCCAAAGCGCGGGCGGTATTTAAAAGGGCTTTGAGGCCCCTACTCCACCTGGATTATCTTTTTGTCCTTGCCGTCTTCAAGGGTCAAAAAGTCGTCGTCTCCCCTGTGGTCGACTATGACCTGGGAAGAGGGGAGGACCTTGCCGGAAAGCAGGGCCTTGGCCAGCTTGTCTCCCACTTGGGTCTGAACCAGCCTGCGAAGCGGACGGGCCCCGTAGGCGGGGGAATAGCCCACATTGGCCAGCCAGTCTTTGGCGGGGTCGGTGGCCGTGAGCACGATGCGCCTGTCGGAAAGCCTGGAGGCGAGCTGATCCAGCTGGATGTCGACGATCTTTCTCAGGTCCTGCCTGGTTAGAGGCTGGAACGTCACTATGTCGTCCAAGCGGTTCAGAAATTCCGGCCTGAAGTGGGCCTTGACGGCGTCCATCACAGCCTTCTTTTTCGCGTCTTCATCCATGTCCTGCCTGGCCATGTATTCGCTGCCGAGGTTTGAAGTCATGATGAGGATGGTGTTTTTGAAGTCCACCGTGCGTCCCTGGCCGTCGGTCAGCCTTCCGTCGTCTAGGACCTGCAAAAGAAGGTCGAAGACCTCCCTGTCCGCTTTTTCCACCTCGTCGAAAAGCACCACGGAGTAGGGCCTGCGCCTTACGGCTTCGGTAAGCTGCCCTCCCTCTTCGTATCCGACGTAGCCTGGAGCGGCCCCTATGAGGCGGGAAACCGAAGCCTTCTCCATGTATTCGCTCATGTCGATTCTCACCATCGCCCTCTGGTCGTCGAAGAGGAATTCCGCCAGGGCCTTGGCAAGCTCGGTCTTTCCCACCCCCGTGGGGCCAAGGAACATGAAGGATCCCGTGGGCCTGTTCGGATCCGATATCCCGCTCCTCGATCTCCTCACGGCGTCGCTTACGGAATGTATGGCTTCCTTTTGGCCGATGACGTGCTTTCCAAGGTAGTCTTCCATATGCAGGAGCTTTTCGTCTTCAGACTCGGTTAGCTTTCCTACGGGTATCCCCGTCCATTCCGACACCACCCTGGCTATGCTTTCGGCATCCACGCAGTCGGGCACCATGGGCTCCTTGGAAGAGTCGTTGGAGGACGTTTCGGCCTCTTTTTGCACTTCCTCCAGCTCTTTTCTAATCTCCGGAATTTCTCCGTACATGATCTTTCCGGCCTTTTCCAGGTCTCCGGATCTGGTGGCTTTGTCGGCTTCCACCTTTTTGGCGTCGAGCTTCGCCCGAAGTTCTCCCACCTTGTTTCTTCCGCTCTTTTCGCTGTTCCATCTCGCCTGCAGCCCGCTCAGCTTCTCTTTGGCGTCGGCCAATTCCTTGTTTATCTCTTCAAGGTGCTCTTTGCTTGCCGCGTCTTCGCTCTTCGAAAGCTGCAGCTGCTCCATTTGAAGGCGGGTGACCTTTCTGGAAAGCTCGTCAATTTCCTCAGGGGAGGAATCAAGCTCCATGCGAAGGTGGGCGGCGGCCTCGTCTACGAGGTCTATGGCCTTGTCGGGGAGCTGGCGGTCGGTAATGTAGCGGTTGGAAAGGGTGGCGGCGGCTATGAGGGCGTCGTCGCCTATAGTCACCTTGTGGTGGGCTTCATAGCGCTGCTTTAGCCCGCGAAGGATGGTGATGGTGTCTTCCACGTCGGGCTCTCCCACGTAGACCTGCTGGAACCTTCTTTCAAGCGCCGGATCTTTTTCTATGTTTTCCCTGAATTCATCCAGGGTGGTGGCCCCTATGAGCCGAAGCTCCCCTCTGGCCAGCATGGGCTTAAGCATGTTGCCCGCGTCCATCGCGCCCTCGGCGTTTCCCGCCCCCACTATGGTGTGTATCTCGTCTATGAAGGTGATGATTTGCCCGTCTGAAGCTTTGATTTCGGCAAGGACGGCCTTAAGCCTCTCTTCGAACTCCCCTCTGTACTTGGTCCCCGCCACCATGGCCGAAAGGTCCAAAGAAATCAGCTTCTTGTTTTTGAGTGTGAGGGGGACATCTCCGGCCACGATCCTTTGCGCCAGGCCCTCCACTACCGCCGTCTTTCCCACTCCGGGCTCCCCTACGAGGATGGGGTTGTTCTTGGTGCGGCGGGAAAGAATCTGCATTACCCGCCTTATCTCCTGGTCTCGGCCTATGACGGGATCCAGCTTTCCTTCGGAAGCCGCTTTGGTAAGGTCGGTGGAGTACTTTTCAAGGGCCTTGTAGTTGTCTTCGGCGTCGGGGCTGGTGACATGGCCTTCTCCCCTGACGGAAGGAAGGGCCTTTAAAATGGCTTCCTTCGTGGCTCCGGCGGATCTGAGGATTTCCCCGGCCTTGTCCTGGCCGGCGGCCAAAGCGGCCAAGAGATGTTCGGTGGAGACGTATTCGTCGTCGCACCTGGCCATAATCTGGCCCGCTTCGGAAAGAACCTGGTTCAGGCCGGGGGAAGCCGTGGGGTTGCCGTTTCCGCCCGTCGCCCGGGGCAGGGAGGCCAGGGCGTTTCTCACCTGGGTCCCTATAGAGGAGGGATCGGCTTTGACGGCCTCCAAAATTCCCTTCACAAGGCCGTTGTCCATCCTAAGCAGGGAGTCGAGGAGGTGAAGGGGGGTCACTTGGGGATTTCCGGCGGCGGAAGCGTCCTGGATCGCGTCCCCCAGTACTTTTTGGGATAAGTTTGTCAGTTTTTCATCACTCATATAAGCATGCCTTTCTTCTGAGTAGAGATAACTTGATGAAGGCCGGATTTATTCCTAAAGCGGTTGTCTACATTTGTAGACAAATGTGTTATCATTTCTCCGTGACTTCTTGCAAATGCTCTATTTCAGGCTGCGAGTGGAAAGTGATGGCCCTGCTCTGGCAGGCCCCCGCCCGCTCGAGCGAAGTGTGTAAAAAATGCGCCGAACAATTCGGATGGTCGCCTTCCACGGTGAAAACCTACCTCTCCCGTTTGGTGAAAAAGGGCTTTGCGGAAGCTGAAAAAAAACGGGGAGGCTTTGAGTACAGGGCGAAAAAAAGTCAGGTCGAGTGCATGAAAGATCGGACCGACAGGCTGGCCGAAGAAACCTGCTCGTGCGATCAGAAGGCAATGCTTTTGGACCTCATAAAAAAGTGCCCCCTCTCCGCAAAAGACGCGGAGGAACTGAAGAGGGCGCTGGAGGAAAAAATAAGCCGCGTTAAAGAAGCGGGAAAAATTGAAAACTGCGGATGCGAAGGAGGGGGAAATGGCTGCGGATGCTGAAAAGCAGGAGACCTTTGGGATTTCCGGGATGGTGTGCGCCTCGTGCGCTCAAACGATAGAAAAAGCCGTCAGGTCCCTTCCGGCCGTCAGCTCGGTGTCGGTAAATCTGGCGACCGAAAAGATGAACGTGATTTTCAACCCTTCCCTGGCTTCCGGCGAAGACATAGAAAAAAAGGTCAAGGACGCCGGATACGGGGCAAAGCCCATAGAAGAAGCCTCGAAAGCTCTGGCCGCAAAGAAGGCCGAAAAGAAGAAAGAGCTTAGAAGCCTTCAGATCCGCTTTTGGATTTCGGCGGGGCTTTGCGTGTTGCTTCTTTACATGGCTTTCTACGGGCCCCTGCCCTACTGGCTTTCCTCCCCCATTCCCTTTTCCGTAGTGCAGCTGGTACTGTGCGCGGCGGCGGTAGGGATAAACTGGAAAATTTACGCCATCGGCTTTAGCACCCTTATAAAGGGCCGCCCCAATATGGACTCCCTTGTTTTCCTGGGTTCGGGTACGGCCTTCGTCTATTCCATAGTGGCCACCGCGCTGGTTTTGGCCGGGCAAAA
This sequence comes from Aeriscardovia sp., assembly GCA_017632855.1. Classification (GTDB taxonomy): domain Bacteria; phylum Actinomycetota; class Actinomycetes; order Actinomycetales; family Bifidobacteriaceae; genus RGIG1476. The sequence continues at coordinate 2,943 of JAGBQM010000012.1, read as the reverse complement.
GCAGTGGAGCTCCAAGCTCTATTTCGAGTCGGGGGCGGTGATACTGTGCCTGGTGACTTTGGGCAAGTTCTTCGAGACCAGAAGCAAAAAGGAAGCGGGGGAGGCCATAAACCGCCTTATGGATCTTTCCCCTGCCATGGCCACCCTGCTTGAAAACGGAGAGCAAAAGCAAGTGCCGCTTTCCGAAGTTAAGCCCGGAGACGTGCTTTTGGTAAAGCCCGGAGAAAAGGTGCCTGCCGACGGGAAAATCCTTTCCGGGTCCTCCCAGGTTGACGAATCCATGATTACCGGAGAATCGGCCCTCATAGAAAAGGGTCCGGGAGACGGGGTCATAGGCGCCAGCCTCAATTCTTCCGGCAGCTTTACGATGGAAGCGGAGAAGTCGGCTTCCGACGGGGAGCTGTCAAAGATAATCTCCCTTGTAGAGCAGGCCCAGTCAGCCAAAATCCCCGTGGCGCGCCTGGCCGACACCATCTCCGGCTTCTTCGTACCCGTCATTATCTCCATAGCCGTAATAGTGGGGATCTTGTGGATATTTGTAGGAAGGCAAAATTGGCTTTTCGGCCTCACCGTGGCGATTTCGGTCCTCGTCATAGCCTGCCCATGCGCCCTGGGGCTTGCAACCCCTACGGCCATAATGGTGGGGACCGGCAGAGGGGCTAAAGAGGGCATCTTGATACGGGGCGGAGAAAGCCTCGAAAAGGCCTACAAGCTCACGGCCGTGGCCTTTGACAAGACCGGAACCATAACCTCAGGAAAACCCGAGGTGAGCGAAATACGCAATTTTTCTGAGCTCAGCGAAGAGGAGATCTTGAAAATTTTCGCCTCCGCGGAATCCGGAAGCGAGCACCCAATCGCGAAAGCCGTGGCTGGCGAAGCTGAAAGGCGGGGGATAAAAGGCGTTTGGGAGCCCGAGGAATTTGGGGCCATATCCGGAAAGGGCGTGTATGCAAGGGTGGAGGGGAAAGCCTACCTTGTAGGAAGCATGGCCTTGATGGAGGAAAACGGGATCGCCATATCCCAGGATGCGGAGAAGGCGGGGGAAAAAATGGCCGACGAAGGCTGCACCCTGCTGTTTCTTGCAGACCGCTCCTCGCTTTTAGCGCTCATGGGAGTAAAGGACACCGTAAAACCCACAAGCCGGTCGGCGATTTCCGCTTTAAAGTCAATGGGAATCAAAACCATTATGATTACCGGAGACAACGAGCGGACGGCTAAGAGGGTGGCCCAGGAAGTGGGAGTGGACAGGGTCTTTGCAGGAGTCCTTCCCGAGGGAAAGATTGACATAGTCTCCTCCCTGCAGAAAGAGGGGGAGAGAGTGGCGATGGTGGGAGACGGAATAAACGACGCCCCGGCCCTTTCCAAGGCGGACGTAGGAATTGCGATAGGCTCCGGAACGGACGTAGCAATTTCTTCGGCAGACGTCGTCCTCATGAGGTCAGACCTTATGGGCGTGCCCACTGCGATAGATCTTTCCAAGGCCACCATGACCAATATCAAGGAAAACCTCTTCTGGGCCCTGTTCTACAACCTCATAGGCGTCCCCATAGCCGCCGGAGTCCTCTACCTTTTCGGAGGACCCCTTTTGAATCCCATGATTTCGGCTGCGTGCATGTCGATGAGCTCGGTGTGCGTGGTGCTAAACGCTCTGAGGCTGCGCCGCTTCCACAGGCCTAAAAAGTGGAATTAAAGGGCGAAAAGCCTGTTGAATGGGTTAAAAAGGAGATTTGAGATGGAAAAGAAGTTCAAAATAACGGGTATGAAGTGCCAAGGGTGCGTAGACACCGTTACCGCCCGTCTGAAGGCAGTGCCCAGCGTAAGCAAGGTTACGGTAAGTCTGGACGACGGGATCGCCACGGTAGAAGGCAGGGATTTCAATTCCAGGTCCATTCTGGCTTGCCTTAAAGGGACTCCCTACAAGATAGAGCCCGTCTACAACGAGGATCCTTTCCCGTTCTTCAGATCCCATAAGAAAGAAGATTCGGAGAAGTAGCTCCCGGCCTCGATTGGCTCCCCCCGTCAATGCGGGGGAATTTTTATTTCCCCTTTTCCCCTTCCGTCCGGATTGGACGTCAAGAAATTTTCAACTTTACGCGCCTTAAAGGAAATTTAACAACGAGGCGAAACTCAGGCAATTCAATAAAAAATGCTCCGGATTGAAAGCCGGAGCGATGGGAAAGGCGTCAGTTACTTGTTGCGGGCGTGCCTCCCCCTGCTCTTCTTGACGGCTTCTACGGCAATTCCGCCCGCCAGAAGCAAGGCCGAGGCTATCTCTATATCTTCCGCGCTGGAGCCGGTGGCGGCCAGCCTCTTAGAAGAAGCCGGAGAAGGCTCTGATGGGGAAGATTGAAGGTTGGAAGCAGCAGAAGGAGAAGTGGTCGAAGAAGGATTCATCTCTCCGGTACTCGGAACATACGAGGCGGGAAGGGCGCCATGGGGAACAGCAGGAGAAGCCGCAGGCATAGAGGAGGCCAAAGACTCGGAAAGAATCTTGGAGTCTAAGTTAAGTTCCTCCCCTATGGGATCAAAGTTCTTGAGCTGAGCAGTCATCTGGGAAACGGTCTGGCTAAGGGACTGGGTAAGGGCCATAGCCTTAGCGTAGCTCGCTTCAGTGGCAGCTTTATCTCTGGCAGCCTTAAGGGCATCGGCGAGGGCGCTCTGCACTGCCCCGGCTCCGGAGAGGTCTCCGTTGGCATTGGCGATGCTTTCCTGGCTGTAGCCCGCCTGCTTCATGGAAGAAATGGCGGAGCGGGCCTTGGCTATGGCCTGCTGCACTGAGGCCTGGGCGGAAGCGAGGTTGGTCACGGCATCCTCAGGGGTAGAAGCGCTCTGGGCGGAAGTTACATCTGAGACGGCAGATCCCTTAGCCAACAGAACGGATTTCATAGCGGCAGATTTAGCGTTGTCGATGTTTTGCTTGGCCTGTTGGGCGTCACTCAAGAT
>JAGBQM010000011.1 GCA_017632855.1 Aeriscardovia sp. | reverse complement strand
GGCGGCCTTACGGCCATCGCCTCTGTCAGGCCATTTTTTACTCCGACCGTCATTTTGGTTATAACCCTTATAATCATCTTTATACTTTTTGCCATTCAGGGGCTCGGCACGAGCTCTTTGGGATCCGTGTTTGGCGTATTAATTTCCGTCTGGTTTGTATTTATCGCCGCATTCGGGGCTTTGAACATGGGACAAAACTGGTCGATTCTTGGAGCCCTAAATCCCTGGCTCGGGATTCGTTTCATGTTCACTACCTCCAACAAGGCGGGCCTTGCAATCCTCGGCACGGTATTTTTAGCTACTACCGGCGGTGAGGCAATCTACTCCGATATGGGACATGTAGGACGGGGTAACATATATTCCACTTGGCCCTTCGTAAACCTGGCGCTGGTGCTGTGTTACTTTGGCCAGGGTGCCTGGGTGCTCAATCATCCCTCGGCCGCACGCTCCGTCAATCCCTTTTTTGGCATGATGCCCGGTTCGGCCTTTAAGTGGGTTGCGGTTATTTTGTCTGTAGTGGCGGGAATTATCGCCTCTCAGGCTCTGATTTCAGGGGCTTTCTCTTCAATTTCCACAGCTGCCAGAATCAACTGGATGCCGCGCCTTCGCCTGCGCTATCCCTCTTCTACCATGGGACAGATTTATATTCCGGCCGCCAACGCCACCCTCTGCCTGGCTACTGAATGCACCCTCTTAATCTTTAGGACTTCTGCGCATTTGGCCTCGGCCTACGGGTTGGCCCTCACTATTACCATGCTCATGAATACGCTGCTTATGGGGGTGTGGATGTGGAGGAAGAGGCAGAAGGCCTGGGCTGTAATTTTTACTGTCGCCTTTACAGTAGTGCAGGGGATGTTCTTTATTTCTTCCTGTTCCAAATTCCTCTCAGGAGGTTGGTATACGGCCCTGATTTCTCTCCTTCTCCTGACTATGATGGCCTCGTGGGCGGAAGGGACGCGTGTGGAGCGTGGAGACAACCTCAAGGAAAAAAATGACGGTATCAAGATTTCCAGGCTCTATGTTTACCCTTCCCTCTTCCTTCCGGCCATAGACCGCCTTCACTCCGACACTTCCCAGCCCTATTGGGCCGACAATGTCGTGTACCTGACGAGCGATGAAAAAGGAAACAGGATTGAGCGTGGGATTTACGATTCCATCTTCTTTCCTCCGGTAAAGCACGCGGGGGCGTATTTCATAGTTTCCGTGCGCACAACTCACGATCCTTACAGGCAGGCGTACCGGGTAGACAGCTATGGCACAAATTACTTCTTCAGGGTATTTTTGGAGCTTGGATTCAAAGAGAATCCCGACGTTCCCCGGTACTTGGACAAGATCCGAAAGGACCTCATCGCTTCAGGAGAGCTCGCCCCTCAGTACCACTCCTGGACGCTCGGGGAGGATTCCGGCCTCGGCACTACGAGGTATGTCCTTATAAAAAAGAAATTCTCCCCCTCTTCCAGCCTGCCGGTGCTTAGCACCGTGGCTTTGAGAATTAAGTATTCGCTCAGGCGGGTTATGGGCGACCCTGCTTACTGGTTCGGACTGGGCTCTTACAACCCTATAATCGAATATCGCACTATTTACAGACAGGAGGAAGATCTGACAGGCCTGGTGAGGGACTTCGACTTCCCCAGGGGGTATAAGACCAACACTATTCAGAAAATCAATTCTGAAAGACTGCAGCCCATAAAGCCCAAAAGGGAGGTCAAGTCCAAGGCGCATGACGCGGGAAGTGCGGGGCAGGAAGAAAGCGCCAAATGATTTTAGATCTTTACCCCTCGGTCCTCTCCTCTTCTCTGGCCTTTTTTCTGGCCTGCCTGTAGGCGCTTATAAGCGTCCTGCCCTGTTCCGTCTTTTTCCATCCGGAATAGGAAGAGCGCTTCTTTATTTCCTCCCTCACCTCCGTTTTCTGCTTTTGGAAGTTCGTTTTAGGGGATTGTTCAGACTTGACTTTATAAGTACGGATCCCCGGGGTCCTCGGAGCCAAGATTCCCCACATAGTTTTTTCGTGACCGTCTTTGCCTTTGAAATCCTTGACGATTTGGAGGCCAAAAGTTTTCCCGTCTGCGCAGCGTCCTATAGTGTAGCGGACCTTCCCGCTCCCCTCCTCCTGCAGGGCCCTCATGAGTCTGGTGACATCTGCTGCGTCCATTTTGACACTGCTAATCGGCCTCTTTGAAGCCGTGAGCCTCCCGGTAGGAGTGACTTTCAGCGCCCCTTCCACTTTAAGCCTTCCCCCTTCTTGCGAGAGGTATACGGGCATATGGCGCAGGGCGTAGGAATCCCCTATCTTCAGTTTTTCCCTGAACTTTTTGCGCAGCTCCGACACTTCCTCCGCTACTCTTCCGGGTTCGAGATAGTTTTCTATTTCGAGCTCGTCGTCCCTTTCCATGCCCTTTTTTAGGTATTTATGGGCTTTGGAGGGTTCTATTGTGTTATAGGGAAGGTGTCGGTTATCTTCAATGCCCTGTCGCTTGTCAGCCTCCCTGCCGGCATCGGATTGGAATCTGAAACTTGCTCTTGAGAGCGAGAAGGGGACGGGGGGAGCCGGCGAATCGTGGTCCGTAACGCCGAAGGCTCCGTGATAGCTAGAAGAACATATCATCTGCTCTCCTTCTCCGGAATCTATCACGTGGGCCCGGCTGTTCGGATCTTCGTCAGTAAGCGTCATAGGCCTGCCGCTTCCCGCCATCTGCAGCACCGCGAAGCCTTCCTCGAGGTGTTCGCGGTTGTGGACGTAGTAAAAGTGGCAGTCCCCGTTTCTTCCCATGTATCCGTGCCATCCCTCTCCCAAGGATGCGTCCCTAAATTTTCCATCCGGCCTTCGGGGATGGTAAAGGGGATTAAAAGTCAATAAACCTCCTTCTAGTCGAGTTCGACTTCTTCGGCTGCATTGTCTGTGGCATTTTCCGCCTGGCTTCCAAGCGGCGGAAAGTCGGCTCCGGCATTGTCCCGGATAAGTTGAAGCCAGGCGGACTCCTCCTCGAACTTCTTGGCCGCATTCCACTGGGACTGCGCACCTGAGAAAGGCTCAAAAGCCCCCATATCCGAATCGAACTGGTGGCTTATCCATGTGTTGTAAATTTCGAGTGACGAAGGCTTTGAGAACCAGTCGCGCCAACGTGGATTGGAGTCTATGAAGTCTTCCCAATCCATCCCATTCCAGTTCCGATCCTTGCGGGCAAGGATGTCAGGGTCGATGTAAGGTCTCTTTTCAACCTTCTTTCCGTCCTCACCAAAATTTTTGAGTTTTCCCAGGGGGCATATGACCGTGCCTTGGCCTTTGTCTATTTCTTCGGCCCTCTTTTGGAGGAGCGAGACCGGGGCCTTCCTCCAATCAATGCCGCTCTTCCAGTCCCCTGTTCCTTTCCAAAAGTCGCAGGTAAACACTCTCTGGATTTCTCCGCCCGGAGTTTTCTTCCAGCAGTACTCGACCTCCTCCAGCGGGACCCTCACAACATTTGAATCTGCCTCGTTTTGAGACATTTTTCTCCTTACAGAAAAAATAGGCTTTTTATATTCGATAGAGATTAAATCGCAAGATAATCAACAGTTATTACGCTATATAAAATTTTTAAAATCGTCAAGAAAGGGCTATTTTCCCCGTAATTTACGGTTGAAATCGACAAAAAAGACATTTTTTAACTGATATATTTAAAGTGACGAAATACAGAGAGAAAGGATTAAAAAACCGTGTCTAGCATGTTAGTGAAAGAGGATGTCTTTCAGGAAATGGATGACAAGGCTTACTTTGCCCATCCTGCAATAGATCAGAGCCAGCTAAAGAAGTGGATGAAGAGCCCGCGCGCCTTCGCCCTCTCCCGCCTTTCCACTTCGACTCCTTCTCCTTCTATGCGTTTTGGGACGGCGATGCATTCGCTGGTCTTGGGCAAGGGCCCAAAGGTGGTCGAGTCCGAAAGGGGTCAGGAGAGGGAAGAAGGCGCGGTCTATCTCCCTTCTTCCGAATATGCCAGATGCCGTCTCATGGCTGAACTCTTTCCCTCCCGACTTTTTAAAGATGGGATAGCTGAGGCTGTGATGACTGCCCAAGACCCGGACACAGGCCTCCATCTCAAGGGGAAGGCAGACTTTCTCCCCTGCACTCTGGATTCTGACGGGGTTTACAGAATTCGGGATTACAAAACGACCTGCAAGGATTCTTCCGCCTTTTCAAAGTCGATATTTGACCCTACCTTGCGCTATGACATCCAAGCCGTCTTCTATATGAAGCTCTTCAGGCTCTGTACTGGCTACGAGGGTCCACTTGGCTTCCAGTTTGTAGTGCAGGAGAAGAGCGAACCCTATTCGGTCTCCCTGTGGGATGTGGACGAGGGGAAGAGCTGGGTAAAAAAGAGCGAAGTTTCAATGACCTGCGCACTCCGATCCTTGGCAGACTTCAAAAAGAGTCATGGGGATGACTGGGTGCAGGATGCTATGGACATAGATCCTATATTTGAGTTTGACGCCTGCCCGGAACCCTGGCAGGCCAGAGAGATCTATTCGGAGGCATTGTAATGGATGAACTCCACATCATCAAAAAGAACCGGGTCGCCTCAGCCGGGAAGTTTTCCTATGCTTATGCAGATTTAGCCGCCGTCATAGAGTGCATAGGAAAAATGGGCCTTGAAGCAGAGCAAGATGTGCAGTACGCAGGTGAAACCCCTTTCACTCCCCTTGGAGGGGTGGTAGTGTGCGGAATGGTGTGCACGAGGACGAGGAAGAAAGGGGAATCGGAGTGGGGTGAGTGGATGGCGAAGGTGCCGATCATAATCGATCTGCGTCAAGGTTCCGACAGGCAGAACGTGAACCAGATTTACGGAAGCGCTTTGAGTTACGCCAGAAGATACTCCTTCACTCTTGCGTGCAGCCTGGCCACCGAAGATGATGATGGGCAGGCTGCCTCGGGAAGGAGATCGTCTGCCTACTCTTCTCCCATGCGTCAAGTTAGGACGCCCCAGGGGGTCCCTTCTTCTCAGGATGCCGCTCTGCAGCGCCCTTTTGACCGTATGCAGTAAAGCCGCAAATCCCGCAGAAGGCGCTTTTTAGAGCTCCTCTTGGGTTGGTCGTTTCAGTCAGATTGCCGGCATCGCGCGTTCTTTTGCGTCATTGGCGCTGCCGCTTTCTTATATTCAATTTTCGGTTTCAGATCCGTTTATGTTTTTGTACATTTTTTTATAAATTTTTACCCCCTGGGCGTTTTAAAAAATTGAGGCCTTGCCCCTCCGGGCTCTAGCCCTGCCGTTTAGGCGGTTTTTCTCTCGCTATCATCAGGGCACGGCCCAGGAGGCTTTGACCTTTCCATTTGCTTTTGTCTTTAGGATCCGGATCCTTCAGGGAAGCCTTATCCTCCAAATGCGGTTTTTGGCGGCGCGTTCAGCCAAAACTGCGTCCTCTGTGGAAAGGGGCCGGCTTTCCAAGTCTTCGTTTTGTAAATTGCCAACGGCCCCTCGTAGGCGTCAATTGGCC
>JAGBQM010000001.1 GCA_017632855.1 Aeriscardovia sp. | reverse complement strand
GCCCACGGGGCCGAGCCTGTCGGCGCAGGCTGCGCCCGAAGGGGTCTTGGCGCATACGTCCTTTATGATTCCTTCAGAAAGCCTCCATGCCTCGGGGCTTCCCCCAAACATCATGGAGGGGCCCAAAAGCGCGCCCATCTTTCCTCCCGACACCCCGCAGTCTGCAAAGAGTATCCCCTTCTTTTCCATTTCCTTTCCCAGCTCCATGGAGTCTTTGTAGAAGGAATTGGCGCAGTCTATTACGAGGTCTCCGGGAGAAAGGAAGGATGAAAGGTCTGAAAGGGCGGCTTTGGTGGGTGCTCCCGCTGTGATTACAGACATTATCACCCTGGGAGCCGGAAGGGAGGAAGAAAGGTCCTCCAAAGTGCGGCACAAAACGAACCCCTTGTCCGGGTTTTCCTTTACAAAGTCCTCGGCCTTTTGGTAGGTCCTGTTGTATACGGATACCTTGTATCCGTTCCCGGCGAGGTTCAGGGCGATAGACGCCCCCATGGAGCCCAGCCCTATTATTCCTACGCAGCCTTTCATTTTTACCTCCAAGCTTCGTACGCCTTCAGAGCGTTTTCCCTTGTAATCTTAGCAATTTCAGAGGCCGGCAGGTTTAAAAGATCGCCCATGAACCTCAGGGTGTATCCCAGCATCCACGGGGCGTTGGGCCTGCCCCGGAAGGGGGCGGGGGTCAGGGAGGGGGCGTCGGTTTCGGCAAGGATTTTGTCCCTGGGGGCGGCCAAAAAGGCCTCCCTCACTTCGGACGCGTTTTTAAAGGTTATCATCCCCGAAAAGCTCAGGTACCACCCTTCTTCGCACACCGCCCTCGCAAAATCGGCGTCCCCGGAAAAGGAGTGGAAGACCGCTTTTTTGGCCCCTCCCTCCTTCAGGGCCTCTAAAACCTGCCTGTGGGCGAGGTGATCGTGGATCTGGAGGGGGAGGCCCAGATCGTTTGAAAGGGAGATGTGATCCAAAAGGGCCTTTTTCTGCAGGGGAAGGGTGGAAGGGGGGGCGTGGAAGAAGTCCATCCCGCTCTCCCCTACCGCGGAAAGCTTTTTCGGGAACTCCTCCATGGTCTTTTTCATTTTTTCTAACGCTTCCCGGTAGTCCTCGGCTTTTTCGTACTTGAGGGCCTCCAAGGGGTGGATGGCCAAAGCGTAGTAGACCCCGTCGTGGTCTTGAGCGAATTTTGCCGCATCCCTGAAATACTTTTCTTCGCACGCCACTTCCAGAATTTCTTCCACCCCGGCATCGCGGCTCAGGCTGAGTACTTTTTCCAAAGAAATTTCCTCTATCCCCTCTTCTTTTGCAAAGGAGGGAAGGGAAAGGATGTGGGTGTGATCGTCTGCCATGCCTTCTACCCTCAAGGGCTCGGCCCACCCTTTTTCCCTATGCTTCATCTTTCGCCTCGAACTTTTTGAAGAGGGCGTAAGGCTTCGGGACGGGGGAAGAGGGGACAAGGGGGCGCCTCTCCCACTTCGCTTCCTTGTAGGGTCCGCAGATTTCGCTCCACTCTTCCCCTTTTTCTTCCACTTTCCTTACCTTCGGAAGGGAAGGGCAAGCGGGGAGGCCGAGGAAGGAAAAGACCTCGGGGGAGGTGAAGGGAAGGAAGGGGGAGAGCATGACGTTGATGTCGCAGACGGCCTGGGCCGCGGCGAAAAGGACCCGGGACTTTTGGGGCTCTTCGGCCTTCCAGGGCTCAGCGTCCGAAAGGTACCTGTTGGCCTCCCCCGCCAGGCGCATTATTTTGGAGAGAGCCTCGTGAAGGCTGTTTTTGGCGATGAGGGACCCCGCTTCGTCAAACCCCTTAAGGGTGGAAGAGAGGAGGGCCTTACCCCCTTCGTCAAGGGATTCGGGCTCCGGGATTTTTCCGAAGTTTCTGTAAATCAGCGTGCACACCCTGTTTACCAGGTTCCCCCATGAAGCCACAAGCTCCCCGTTGATTTTCCTCTCCAGCTCTTCAAAGGAAAAGTCGGCGTCCTCCTTTTCGGGCCCGCAGGCGGCTATGAAGTAGCGTATGGCGTCGGGCTGGCAAACCTTCAAAAGGTCTCTAAGGTAGACCACCACCCCTCTGGAGCTTGAAAACTTAGCGCCTTTCATGGTCATAAATCCGGATGCCACCACCTGGGTGGGAAGGTTCAGCTTTCCGAAGGCACCGGGAACGTCTTGGGGCCTTACCCCGCTTGAAGCCATGAGGATGGCGGGCCAGATTTCGGTATGGAAGGTGATGTTGTCTTTGCCCATGAAGTAGTAGCTTTCGCATTCGCCCTTCCACCACTTTTCCCAGGCCTTTTCTTCCCCTTCCCTTTGCGCCCACTCAAGAGACGAAGAAAGGTAGCCCACCAGGGCGTCGAACCACACGTAAAACCTCTTGTTCGGGTCCATTGCGAAGGGCCCGGGAGGAAGGGGGACGCCCCAGTCGATATCCCTTGTGATGGCCCTGGGCTTCGCGTCTTTGAGGAGGGATTTTGCGAAGGCCATGACGGGGGCCCTCCACCCCCCGCACCCCTCCAGCCAGTTTTCAAGGTAGGGCTTCAAGGCCGGAAGGTCCAAAAAGTAATGCTCTTTGGAAGTGAATACGGGCGTAGATCCGTCTATCTTGCTTCTGGGGTTTATAAGGTCTGTGGGATCGAGCTCTTTTCCGCACTCGTCGCACTGGTCCCCCCTCGCGTCTTCGGCCCCGCAAAAAGGGCAGGTCCCCTCTATGTAGCGATCCGGAAGGGTGCGCCCCGTGGAGGCCGAGATCGCCACCTTCTGCTCTCCGAGCTTTATATACCCGTTTTTAAGGGCGGAAGAAAAAAGCTCCTGGACGGCTTTCTCATGGGTGAGGGTGCTGGTGCGGGTGAAGATGTCGTAACTCATGCCCAGATCCCTCAGGTCCTCGGTGATAATCTCGTGGTACTTGAGGGAGAGCGCCTCGGGGGAAAGGCCTTCCTTTTGCGCCTGGACGAGTATTGGGGTTCCGTGCTCGTCGGTTCCGGAAACCATCAGGACTTCGTTTCCCTTCATCCTCTGATAGCGGGCGAAGATATCAGAAGGAACGGCGAAGCCCGCGATGTGTCCTATATGCCTGGGGCCGTTTGCGTAAGGCCATGCCACGGCGACTAAAATATGGGTCATTTTTCTCTCTTCTCCAGAACCAGCCGGTAGAGCTCGTGAGAGGAGACTGCCTCTCTTTTTGCGATCTCTTTGACCGCATCTTTAAGCCTCTCGCCCTTCCGGGCCCTTTCTTCGGCTTCTTCGACAAAGTCTCCGGCGTCCCCGTCCTTTTTGGGGCGCCCCTCCACCACTACCGCAATCTCTCCTATCATACCTTCAAGTTTCGCCGCTTCCCCAAGGGTGGTGCGCACGACTTCTTCATGATCTTTGGTAAGCTCCCTGGCTATGCAAATCCTCCTCTCAGGGCCCAATTCCTCCTCCATTTCTTTCAGGCTCTCTTGGAGCCTCCTGGCGGATTCGTAAAAGATCGCGGTCCTTTCTTCGTCTTTGAGCCTCTTAAATTCCTCCCTTCTTTCCCCTTCCTTTCTGGCTATAAACCCTTCGTAGCAGAACCTGTCGGCCCTGAATCCTGAAAGTATGAGGGCGCAGATCGCGGCGCAGGGCCCGGGGCAGGCCGTCACCCTGGCCCCCCTTTCAATCGCCTCGTTTACCACGACGTAACCGGGGTCGTTTATGACGGGAGTTCCCGCGTCCGAAATCAAGACGGCCCTTCGGCCTTCAAGGACTTCTTCCACTATCTTTCCCGCCTTTTCTTTTTCCACCTGATCGAAGTAGGAGACTACCCTGCCTTTGGGCCTTATTTTTTCCCTCCTGCACAGGTCCCAAAACCGCCTCGTGTCTTCCGCGGCTATCAGATCGGCCTCTTCAAGCTCCTTTCTGGCCCTCGGGGAAAGGTCCAGATCGTTTCCTATAGGCGAGGCCAAAAGGACCAGTTCGCCCTCCTCGCTCTCTCTTTTCGGCATGTCTTTCACTTTCCTTTACGTAGTCCAAGGTCGAGGGCGGGGGCCTTCTTCGCCTCCGCTCTCAAGCATGTAAACTACTAGATATAGTTTGTTTGGCCGATTTGATGCCATATTTAGTTAAATTTTAATTTCTCAAGAAAGGGACAGGCTGCGCATGGGCGGGTTTGCGGTAGAGCTTAAGGCAGACTTTATCGACCGGGCCGTAAGGGAGATCAAGCCCCACTGGGGGCCCCTGGGCTGGATCACCTACAAGAGGACCTATGCGAGGTTCCTTGAGGATGAAAAACGGACGGAAACCTGGCCCGAAACCGTAAAGAGGGTGGTGGAAGGAAACGTAAACCTCGACCCAAGGCTGAAAGAGGGAGACCAAGAGGCGAAAAAGGAAATGGAAGAAGAGGCGCAAAAGCTCTTTAGCCTGATTTACTCCCTTTCCGCGACCCCCTCCGGAAGGAACCTCTGGGTAAGCGGCACGAAGTACCAGAGGATGCACGGAGACTCTTTGAACAACTGCTGGTTCATTTCCATGAGGCCCCAGCCCTACGGGGATTCGAAGATCCTGCCCCCCTACTTGAAGCCCGACCAGAAAGCCGTATCCATGCCTTTCGCTTTCACTTTCGACGAGCTTATGAAGGGGGGCGGCGTAGGGTTTTCCGTCACGAAAGACAACATTTCCAAAATGCCTCCCGTGGAAAGGAGCGTGGACCTCCAAGTCTTTATAGACCCCTCCAACGGGTCTTTTGCGGAAGCCAAAGAAGCCGGGGCGAAAAGCCTGTCGGAAAAGGAGCCGAGGGAAGGGGAAGTTTATTTGAGGGTGCCCGACTCCCGCGAGGGGTGGGTGATGGCGCTTTCATACCTTGTAGACTCCCACTTTTCCTACGGGCCCGCGCCGAAGCTGTCTATAGACGTCTCGGATCTCAGGGCGAGAGGGGAAAGGATCAAGGGATTTGGGGGCACGGCCTCGGGGGCCGGCCCCCTGGTCGAGATGCTTTTGGACGCAAACGAAATCCTAAACGAAGCCGCGGGAAGGCGCCTTTCCTCCGTTGACGCCACGGATATCGGAAACCTCATAGGAAAGGCGGTAGTGGCCGGAAACGTGAGGCGCAGCGCCGAGCTTGCTTTGGGCGACTGGGACGACGAAGCCTTCAGGACCATGAAGCAGGATCCGCAAAAGCTTATGCACCACAGGTGGGCCTCCAACAACTCGGTAGTCACCAACGGAAAGAAAGAGCAGTTCAGGCAGGTGGCCAAAGAGGTGGTGATAAACGGGGAGCCGGGAGTGGTGGATCTGGAGCTTTCCAGAAACTTCGGGCGCCTCGAAGACGGCTTCAATCCCGATGCCGACCCTTTGGCGATGGGGACCAACCCCTGCGGGGAAATCACTCTGGAAGACGGGGAGCCCTGCAACCTGTTTGAAATTTTCCCGGCCATTGCGGAAGAAAACGGATGGGATTTGGGCGAAGTCGCGGCCTTGGCGGTAAGGTTTGCAAAAAGGGTGACTTTCGGTTCCTACGACTGGCAGATAAGCAGGGAGGCGATAGAAAGAAACAGAAGGCTGGGAGTGAGCCTGTCGGGGATACAGGACTGGTTCCTCTCCCGCTTCGGCTCCAGGGCCGTAGTCGGCTGGGAAGAGGGAAGGCCCGTGTACAACGAAAAGATCGCCGAAGCTTTAAGCGCCCTCTACGAAAGCGTAAAAAAAGCGGATGAAGACTACAGCAGGACCCTCGGATGCTCCCCTTCAAGAAAGCTGACTACCGTAAAGCCTTCAGGCACCGTGGCGAAGCTGGCCGGGGCGAGCGAGGGGATGCACTTCCAGTGGGCGAGGCGCTTCATACAGAGGATCCGCTTCCAGGACCAGGACCCCCTTGTAGAAGTGCTGAAGGATTGCGGTTACAAAGCGGAGCCCGACATCTACAACAAGCACACCATGTGCGTGGAGTTTCCCGTAAAGCCCTTCGGGGCCGATTTGGACACTTTCGCCAGCGCCGGAGACGTTTCGGCTTCAGAACAGCTGGCAACCCAGGCCTTCCTGCAGCGCTATTGGTCCGACAACGCCGTAAGCTGCACCGTGACCTTTAGAAAAGACGAAGAGGAAAAGCTTCCCGACATCCTTTCGGCTTACGCGGGAAAGATAAAGTCCACCTCCCTTCTCGAGTACGTGGACGGCGGATACGCCCAGATGCCCAAAGAGGCCGTAGGGGAAGAGAAGTACGAGGCCATGGAAAGGGCAATCACCGCAGATCCCGAAGCGGCCTTTGGAGACGCCGGAGAAGAGGCGCAGATGGAAATCGTGGGGCAAAGCGACTGCGCCGGAGGCGCCTGCCCTGTGAGATGATCCGCTCTTTCCCCTTCTACCGCCTCTCTTCCGTTTCCCTTTTCATCTACTTTGCCGCCCAAACGGCGGCTTTAAGCTCCGTTAAGTGCCTTTGGGCCCAGGGGGAATTTTTCGTTTTCGCTTTGGGATCCGAAGCGGCATTCGGAGAAGGCAGGAGGGCGATGCGGGCCTTCTTTTTTTCTTTGGCCCCCGCTTTCGTAATTTTCGCCCTCACCCTTTTCACTTTCGGGCAAGGCAGGGCTTTTTGGCGCTTTTCCGTTTTTAAAGCCACCTTCCCCGCCCTGAAGGAGGCGGCTTTCCTCGCCATGGGATTCGTAAACATCTGCCTTGCGGCGGTTTTTCAAAACAGGGCCAGAGAGAGGAAGGGGACGGGAAGGATAAAGTCCAAAGCCTTTGCGACTTCGGCCCTGATTGTAGAAGTCAGCGCGGGAATGGTGCTCTCCTTTGCCTCCCTTTCCCGCAGCCTTTTCGACCTTTTAAAGGTCGAGGGGAAAAAGCCCTCCCTTTTTAAAAGAGAGGGAAGGGAATGGGCGAAGCGGATGGTCTACGCGCTGCTTGCCATGGCGCTTTGCATGCCGGGGGAAAAAATAGAAAGGTTGAAGCTTTTGGAAAGGCAAAAATCAAAAGAAAAGGGGAAAGGGGGGACTTTAAAGTCATGGTCCTTCGCCCTGCTTTCCGTCTTCCTTTCCGCCCTCTGCTTTTTTTGGGAACCCTCCAGCCTGGCCTCTTTCCCTTTTTTAGCCTCCCTTCCCTATGTCTTTGAAGGAGGGGAAAGGGCATGGGCGGCTGCCTTAGGGTAGAAGGGCTGGAAGTTGAAAGCGGAGGGAGGAAGATCTTCGAAAACCTTTCCTTTTCCCTTCCCCCTTCTTCCCTTACCGTCCTTTTGGGAAGAAACGGAAGCGGAAAGACCACCCTTTTGAAAACGCTTTGCGGGGAAAAGGAAAAAAGCTCCGGATCCGTCCTCTTTCCCTCCCCCTCCTTTTCCCTCGCCTTCGTGCCCCAAGATCCCGCCTCCTCAATGCTTGGAGGGTGCCTCAGGGAAGAAATGGAGATGTGGGGGGCGGAAGATCTTCAGGTTTTCGACGTCCTGGCCTTTTTAGGAATAAGCCACCTTTTAGACAAGCCCTTTTCTTCGCTTTCCAGAGGCCAGGTGGAAATCTGCGCCCTTTCAGCCTCCCTTTGCCAAAGCCCCGACCTCGTCCTTTTAGACGAGCCCCTCTCCCCTTTAGACGCCATTTCAAGGCGCCAGCTTTCCTCCCTCATCTCGTCTTTAAATTCCGAACTCGGCATTTCCTTCCTCATAGCCGAGCACGATCTTGAAGGGCTCCTCCCCCTCTCCCCCGCCATTTTGGCCCTTAAAAAAGGGGAAAAGGCGGCTTTCGGCGGAGCGAAGGAGGTTATGGAAGATCTCTGGGAAAAAGGGGAAAAGGACTTGATTCCCGACTTTCAAAAGCTCTACCTCTCCCGGGGCTTTCCCCCTCCCCTTTCTTTAAAAGACGCCCAAAGCCTCCCCCTCTCCCTTCCTCCTTCCCCCTTAAAGGAGGAAGAAAAAGGGGAAGAAGAGGCCCTCAAGGCCTCCCACCTTTCCTTCGCGTGGCCGTCTTCCCCTTCGCTGGATATTTTCGACCTCTCTTTTTCCGCCTTCTTTGGAGAGAGCCTGGCGATTGTGGGGGAAAACGGCAGCGGGAAAAGCACGCTTTTAAAGCTCCTTGCAGGCCTTAAAAAGCCGAGGTTCGGAAGGGTGATGGGTAAAGGGAAGAAGGACGCCTTCTTTCTTCCCCAAGACCCCCTCCCCCTACTGGCGCTCCAAGAGGGAAAAAGCCTCGGAAAAGAGGAGCTTTTGCCCTTGAGCTCGGGAGAGAGGCAGAAAAAAGCCGACTTTTTGGCCTTGGAGAGCGGAAAAAGCGTGATCCTTTTAGACGAGCCGGGCCAAAACCTCGACTCCTGCGCCCGCAGGGAAGTCGGGGAAGAAATCAAAAGAAAGGCGAAAGAGGGAGCCCTCGTGATTTTTTCCACCCACGATCCCGATTTTTGCGCCTCCTTTTCAGACAGATCCCTTTGCCTTTTAAAAGGGAAAAAGGCCTTCTTGGGCGAAAGCCGGAAATTGGTAGGGGGACGCACTTTCTTCACCACCCCCTTCAACCGGGCCTTTCCCGAAAAAAACATTCTCACCTTGAAAGACTGCTTATGAACGCCGCAATAAAAACCAACGCCGCCATTAGGGCGTGGATTCTGGTAGCAAGCTTCCTTGCTTCCGTGGGGCTTTTATGCCTCATCTGCTTTTTTAAGGCTTCTACGGCCTTCGCCTTCGCTTCCGCGGCCATTCCCTGCGTGGCGGCGTTAAGCCTTTGGGTATGGGAGGCCAAAAAGATTTCCGCCAGAAACGTTGCGGTGCTGTCTGCGCTCACCGCTCTAGCCTGCGCACTCAGGCTGGTAAGGATCCCTGTGGAGGGGATTGAATTTACCAATTTCCTCGTAATCCTTGCAGGCCTTTCCATGGGGCCCTCCGAAGGCTTTTTGGCGGGCGCCCTGGTGCCGCTCGTATCGAACTTTTACCTTGGACAGGGCGCTTGGACCGCCTGGCAGATGCTGGCATGGGGGCTTTTGGGCCTGGGGGCGGGGCTTGTAAAAAACAAAAAAGCCGGAAGGTGGAAGCTTGCCGCAGGAGGCCTGTTTTCCGGCTGGGCCTACGGTTTTCTTTTGAACCTCTACTACTTCCTCTACCTTCGCCAGTTCGACTGGAAGATGTTTGGCTTCGTCATCGCCCAGGGCTTTCCCGGAGACACCTTAAGCGGAGCGTGCACGGCCGCGCTTTTGGTTATTTCCTGGCCTTGGGCCTTAAAGCTTTGCAAAAGAGCTGCAGGTATCGCCTGAAAAGAAGCGCCGAAAGGATGAAGAAAATGCAGCCGAAAAGTATGGGAACCCATATGGGGAAGGGGAAGGCGAAAGAAAGGGAGCAGCAAAGGACCTCCAGGCTGAAGGCCGAAAGGAAATAAAGGGCCCGCTTTCCTTTGCCTGTAAATTCCTCGGGGAAGAGGGGCAGGGAGAGGGAAAAAAGGAGGGAAAAAAGGCTTAAGGTGAACCAGAAGACCCCCCAGCCCCAAAGAAAGGGGGAGAGAAGCACAATGGAAGTGACAGAGAATATAAGGGAGGCCAGATTAAACCACGAAAATCTGCGTAACATTTTCCTCGCTTTCCTATATTCCTATTAAACCTTATAAGGAGGAAAAAATGAGTGAAGAAAAAAGGGAAGGCTTTTCCAAGCTCTACACCCGCAAAGGGGACGGGGGGATAACCTGCCAGTACAACGGCATAAGAACTCCGAAATCCGCCCTTAAGGTGGAAGCCGTGGGCAATTTGGACGCGGCCCAGTCCTACATCGGAGTCGTCCTCTCCACCCTCCCCGATTCCCTTTCTTCCCTAAGGACCCCGCTTTTAAAGCTGGAGCACCAGTTCTACAGGCTCCAGTGCGACGTGGCCGCGGGGAAAGAGATTATAGGCAAAGAGGACACGAAAGGGCTTGAAAGGGCTATAGACAAATACATGAGCCATGTGGAGCCAATCCACGACTTCATACTCCCTACGGGCTGCCCTACGGCGGCAAAGCTCCATTTCGCCCGCACTTTGGTAAGGAAGGCCGAAAGAAGCTGCGTGGCTTCCAACCAAATGGGTTCCGAACCTATTCGGGAAGAAGATATGGCCTTTATAAACAGGCTTTCCGATCTTCTTTTCGCCATGGCGAGGTTTGCCAATAAGAAAGAGGGAGTGAAAGAGATTATAGCCAAGGAGGAAGAGTGAAAAGGATCGCGGTTTTAACGGGAGCAGGCATTTCAACTTCAACCGGCATCCCTGATTTCAGGGGTCCTCAGGGCGTTTGGACAAAGCACCCGGACCAGATGCAGGTCTACGACATAGACGCCTTCATGAAAGACAAGGAGGCGAGGGAATTTTCCTGGAGGTGGCAAAAAGAAAGCCCCGTGTGGAACGCCCAGTGCACAAAAGCCCACTTTGCCTTAGCCGATCTTGAAAAAGCAGGAGGGCTGGGGGTTTTAGCCACGCAAAACTTTGACGGCCTGCATGAAAAGGCCGGAAACAAGAAAGTAGTGGATCTTCACGGCACGATCCTTACCAGCCACTGCATGAAGTGCGGGCAAAGGTACGATACGAAAAAGGTTATGGAAAAGCTGGATGAGGTTCCGGACCCCAGATGCGAAAAATGCGGGGGCATC
>JAGBQM010000010.1 GCA_017632855.1 Aeriscardovia sp. | reverse complement strand
TTCCACCCACTTTTCCTCCCCTTCAAGGAGCATGTCCATCTCAAAACTGGGCTCGGTAATGGGGAAGTAGGAGGGGCGCAGCCTGATTTCAGCTTTCCCGAAAAGGCGGGAAGAGAGGGCGCGCAAGACGCCCATAAGATCTGAAACCGAAAGGCCCTCGTCTACCGCAAGCCCCTCGCATTGGTGGAAGACGGGGGACTGGAAGGCGTCCAAAGGGTCTGACCTGAATACGCGGCCTATGGAGGCGGTGTAGAGTGGGAGGGATCCTGAAATCATCTCCCTCACCTGGGTGGAGCTGGTCTGGGTCCTAAGCACGAGGCGGCTTTCTTTCGGAGACATGTAAAAAGTGTCTTGCATCTGGCGGGCGGGATGGTCGGAAGGAAAGTTCAAGGCGTCGAAGTTGTACCAGGCGTGCTCTATTTCCGGCCCTTCACCCAATGACCAGCCCAGGGAAGTGAAGAAGGCCTCAATCTCTCTTGACACCAACGTGATGGGGTGAAGGGATCCTAAGGGGAAGCGGGTGAAAGGAAGGGTCATGTCCACCCTTTCTTTTTCCAGCTTCTCTTCCTCTTCTTTCGCCTCCACCATTTCTTTCTTCTTAAGGAAGGCGGAATCGAATTCCTTTTTGCACCTGCCGAAAAATTCCCCGGCCTCTTTCCTTTCTTCCTTCTCCAGAGAGCCTATGGACTTGGAAGCCATGGAAAAAAGGCCCTGCGAACCAAAGTACTTGGAACGTACGGCTTCAAGATCTTGGGAGCTTTGCGCCTCTTCTATTTGCTCCAGCCCCTCCTTCAGGGAAAAAGAGAGGGCGGAAGAATCGAAAACCGCATTCATAATTCACCTTTCATTCTTTGGCTCCTGACTGCGTCGTAGACCAAAATGCTGGCTGCCGAGGAGAGGTTTAAGGATTCCGCCAGGCCGTAGATGGGTATCTTGGCCACGGCCCGGCTTTCTTTTATAAGCCTATCCGGAAGCCCTCGGGCTTCGTTTCCAAAAAGCAGCACCATAGAGCCCAGGCCCTCCAAGGCGGAGGGGGAAGAATCTATCAACACCTTTTTATCAAAATCCCTGCCGCTTGTAGAGATCAAAGAGGCCCTGTCCCTCAAATTCAGCAATTCTTCTTCAGAGCACCTGAAGAAGGGGATGTGGAAAATGGATCCGGCGCTGGCTCTGACCACCTTGGGGTTGAAGGGGGAAGCGCATTCGTCTACCAAAAGCACGGCCCTGCACCCGGCGGCGTCGCAGCTTCTGATTATCGTCCCCTCGTTTCCAGGATCCCTCACCTGCCAAAGGGCGCAGATTACAAAGAGGCCTGAAAGATCGAGAGAGGAAAAATCCCTTTCCAGATCCTTTAAGGAGGCAACCGCCAAAACGCCCTGGCAGTCCTTGGAGATTTTTTCCATCGCCCTGTGGGAAGCGGGGTGGAACCATGAGCCCTCTCCCTTTAGAAATTCTTCAGGCAGGTCTAAGGATTCGTCGAAGTAAACGTCTTTCGCCAGGCCGCTTTTTATGGCTTCCCTCACGGCCTGGGGGCCTTCCGCCAAAAATTTCCCGCTCTTTTTCCACCCGGCCTTTGAAGCGTAAAAAGCGATCTTGGAAACCCTGGCCGACCCCTCTTCGAGCCTTTCTCCCCTCATCATTTGCCTCCCAAAGCGAAGGTGCCGCAGTAATAGGCCAAAAGCAGGGCGGAGGCGGGGATGAGGGCGCAAACGGAAAGGGCCACCCAATCCCTGTAGGAAGTGCGGCTGAGTCTGGCCCAGCTCCTTTTCCCTTCCCCGCCGAAACCTCTGGCCTCCATGGCCGTAGAAAGGGAGGTCGAACGGCGGATGGAAAGGATGAGGAGGGAGAAAGACTGGGTAAAGAAGCGGACCGCCTTCTTTCTGTCCCCCAGGCCCCTGCTCCTTCTGGCTTGTCCGATTTGGAGCCAGTCGTCTGAAAGGACGGTAAAAAGCCTTATGCCGGCCAGGCCTCCGTACACGAACCTTTCCGGAAGGCGGAGGATCTGGCTGGCGGCGTCCGCCAAATCCGTAGAATCTATGCCCAAGACCAAAAGGACGGCAGGAACCGCGATGGCCAAAACCCTGAGGAAGGTGGCGAAAGCCAGGTAGACTGACTTATTCGTCACATGTATCATTCCCCACTCAAAGTATGTGACGGATCCCTTTTTCCCGTATATGACTACCGCAAGGAAAGTCCACGGTGCCATGGCGAAAATCGGCCACACGTGCTTTAAAGCCTGCTTTAAAGAGATGCCGCACCCTTCCATAAACAAAAATTCGAGCGCCAGCGCCAATCCCGCCGAGAGGGGGTCCAGGCTCAAAAACAAGGGAATGGAAAGCAGGAAGGCGCACAAAAACCGTATGGCCGGGTTCAGGCGGGAAAGCAAAGGGGAAAGGGAAGCCGGCCTTTCTTTTTCCTTCCTCTCGTTTGCGCCTTTCACCCTTATATCGCACCCTTCTTTGTCTCCTATGGTCAAGACTTTGTCTGAAAGAAACTCTATAAGCTCCTTGTCGTGAGTGACGGCCACTACGGCCACTCCGCTGTCTGCAACCGATCGCATCAGCATTACGATTTCTAGCCAGGTTGACCTGTCTTGCCCAAAGGTGGGTTCGTCCAAGATCAAAACTTCCGGCGAAGAGGCAAGGGAGGAAGCCACGGTGAGCCTGCGCTTCTCCCCTCCTGAAAGGGTATAGGGGTTGGCTCCGGAGTAGCGATCCAAATCGAACCTTTTAAGCAGGGAGTGGGCGAGGCCTCTTGCCTCTTCCTTTTTGCTCCCGGTCTCCAAAAAGCCCACCATTACCTCTTCAAGCACGGTATTTCTCACAAACTGGTGCTCCGGATTTTGAAATACGTAGGCTATCCTCCTGCAAAGCTGACGGCTGGTCCAAGAAATTGGAGAGCCCTTAAGGCCCCTGGCCAAAGAGGGGGAGACCTCCACCTCTCCCCCCACCGGAGCCATGAGTCCGGATACCGTCATGGCCAGAGTGCTTTTTCCGGCCCCGTTTTCTCCCGCCAAAATCGTAATCTTCCCGCTTTCAAAGGCGAAAGAAACGTCGTCGGCTATGGATTTGCCGTTGTAGCCGATGGAAAGGCCCTTCGCTCTGACTACTACTTCCCCCCTTTCAAACTCCCTTTTCCTTGCAAACCTTATGCTGGGCGTTATGAGGTTTTTCCCGGATCCCCTATCGGTAAGATCCCGGTTTTTCAAGGCTTCAAAATTCGGATCGAAGTCGGATTGGGCTTTGATCCTGATCTGATCTTCAAGTCTTTTTCTTTGCAGCTTTGCCAGGGCGAATTTGGAAGGGATCCATATGCCCAGGGAGTCGAAATCTATAGAGGGATCGGAAAAGATTTCGTCCGGAGTGCCGTCGGCGGCGACTTTTACCATGCCTTCGGAGTCTCTCCCCAAAATGACTACGCGGTTGAGGATGTCTAACCAGTTGTCGGCCCTGTGCTCCACCAAAATTACCGTGGCCGGGTCCTCTTTAAGCACTTCGTGGCAGGCCCTGCTGACTTCTTTGGCGCCCTTAGGGTCGAGGTTGGCGGTGGGTTCGTCCAAAAGAAGTATGGAGGGCCTCATGGCTATAGCCCCTGCAAGGGCCACCCTTTGCTTTTGCCCCCCCGACAAGTGCGAAGTGGATCTGGAAAGCTCTATGTCCGAAAGCCCCACTCTCTTCAGCGACTCCCTCACCCTCCTCCAGATTTCTCCCCTTTCTATACCGAGGTTTTCAAGCCCGAAGGCGACGTTGTCCCCTACGCGCTGCAGGACCATCTGAGCCTCGGGATCCTGCATCATAAGGGCGCAGCGTCCCCTGGCCTGCTGGGGGTGGAGGCCTTCAACCAGCAGGTCTCCTTCGGTAAGCCCCCCGTCTTCATCCTCTCTTTGCGAGGAGGAAGAAAGGTAGGCCTCGTTATTTCCCAGAACTCCCGCTATAGCGCAAAGGAGGGTGCTTTTTCCTATACCGGAAGATCCTAAGAGAAGGACCCTTTCCCCTCTCTTTATTTCGAGAGTCAGCCCCCTTACTACATAGTCCTTCCTAAGGGGCCTTTTGTATCCCCAGCCTTTAAACAGGATTGCGTTTTGCTTGTTCATTTGATCTTTTTGCGTATGGCCCTCCCGGATGCAAATCGATCCAGAGCTCCGGTTCTTGCGATAGCTCTGTAAAGGTACCACGAGCCCAGTCCCGCAATTACTGTTCCGGATATTGCGGTGGCCACCGTGTAGGAAATGGCGTAAAGCCCAAGGAAGCTGAAGGCCTGCAGATCGGTAAGGAAGCTTACCACCCTGTAAAGGAGCCCGGAAAACCCTCCGGCAAGCATTGTGATCCATACATTCCAATGCCTGTAGGCGAAGGCGGCAAAGACGGCTTCCGCTCCCAGGCCCTGTATAAATCCGCTCAATATCGTCAGGGCCCCTCCGTAGACGTTTCCCATCATTCCTTCTATCAAAGAAGC
The DNA here is from genome assembly GCA_017632855.1 of Aeriscardovia sp. Classification (GTDB taxonomy): domain Bacteria; phylum Actinomycetota; class Actinomycetes; order Actinomycetales; family Bifidobacteriaceae; genus RGIG1476. The sequence continues at coordinate 49,859 of JAGBQM010000010.1, read as the reverse complement.
CAAAAGTTGGGCGTAAATGGAGCTGCCCGGTTTTCTTATTATGACTGCGGCCAGAGGCCCTGCAAAAAGCCACAGGCCGTCGAAAAGGCTTCCCAAACCCGGAAATATCGCCTGCAAGCCGTCATGAGGTATAAAGTCAGCCATCCAAAATACGAAAGAAGAAGCCACGCCTATAACTGAGCACACGGCTATATCTACGGCTCTCCACTTGAAATTAGTTCTGGAACTCAAACCTTCATCCCCTAAAGGCGATACTCAAAGGCGCCCAAAGCCTCTCCAATTCCCCGTAGAACGACGAGAGCGCAAAGTGATTCGTGTTTTATTTAAGGGTATCACTTTTAAAGGATGTACTTCATATGCTTCTGCCTTCCCGGCCGGATCTGAAGCGATCCAGAGCTCCGGTTCTGGCGATGGCCCTGTAAAGGCACCATGCGCCAATCCCCGTCAAAAGGGAGCTTAAGAGGGTGAAAAGGAGGTAGGCCAATCCGTAGGGGCCTGAAAAGCTTATGGCCTGAAGATCGGTTAAAAAGCTTTCCGCCCAGCAGAAAAAGCCCGAAAGCATAGACGATAAGCACACGGTCGCTATGTTCCATACACGGTAAAAAAAGAGGGCGAAGACGATTTCCGCGCCCAGGCCTTCAAAGAAGCCGGGGATAATCACGCTGGCTCCGCCGTAAATATTTCCCATGAGGGCTTCAAGGATGGAGGCCAAAAGCTCGCAATAAAGGGCGGCGCCGGGCTTTCTGACAATTATCGCCGCCAGAGGCCCTGCAAAAAGCCACAGGCCGTTCAGGATTCCGCCAAAGCCGGGCAGAAGGGTTTGAAGGGCTGAAAAGGGGAGGAAGTCTGCGACCCAAAAGACTATGCCGCTGGCCACGGCCAGGCAGCTGGCCGTGGAAATGTCTACAACCCTCCACCTCCAGGCTTTCGCCTTCGAACCCGATTTCAAATTAAAGGGAAGAAAGAATGAGGGCCTCAGCTTCCATATCTCCTCTAAGCTCGGAAAGATCCTGGGATTCATTGGGGGCGTGGGCGTTGGTGAGAGGATCTTCGGGGCCGTCTACAAGGACGGCAGCCTTCGGGAATTTGGCCTGGAGGATCGGAATCATGGGAATGGATCCGCCTTCGCCCTTGTTTTCCGGAGCGCAGCCGAATACTTCCTGAAAGCACTTTTCAGCCTTTAAGGCCACGGGGTTGTGCGGATCCATGGCCCAGCCCGTGCCGGTTTCCAGGACGCGCACCTCTACCTGGCAGCCAAAGGGGGCCTTCTTTACAATGAAGTCCTTTAACGCCTGTGCGGCGTCCTCAGCCTTCTGCAAAGGGCTGATTCTCGCCGAAAGCCTGAAAGTGCACTCGCTTGCCAGCTGGTTAAAGGCTTCCTTTACCGGCCTTATATCCATTCCCGTGAGTGCTATGGCGGGCTTTGTCCAAAGTCGGGAGGCCAAAGAGCCGCTGCCGGCCAGCCTGCAGGAAGGAAGGAGGGAGGAATCCTTCCTGAAGTCCTCTTCACTCAGATCCTCCTTCAGCCCCCCTATGGGTTCGCTCTGGAGGAGTCCTGGAACTGCGATGTTTCCGTCTTTGTCATAGAAGCTGGAAACCAGCATGCACGAAACGGTGTTGGCGTCAAGGATAGGCCCTCCGAAAGTTCCGGAGTGCACAGGGTGCCCAAGGCACCTTACAGTGACGTCCATGGTGACGTTTCCGCGAAGGGAGGAAGTGAGGGAGGGGATTTTGGCCGACCAGTTGCTGGAGTCGGTTATAAACATCACATCCGCGTCAAAGTAATCCGGATGAGCGTTTAAGAAGGGTAGGAAGCTTGGAGACCCCATCTCCTCTTCCCCTTCTATAAAGACTTTGACATTGCACTTGAGGTTGCCCTTGAGTGCCGTGAGGGCCCCCATATGCGTCATTATGCCCCCGCCGTCGTCGCTTGAGCCCCTGCCGTAAAGCCTTCCGCCCTCTACTACGCCTTTAAAGGGAGGGGTCTTCCACGCGCTTTCTTCGCCTGCAGGCTGCACGTCGTGGTGGGCGTAAAGAAAAACGGTCTTATCCGACCCCACGTCTTTTTGGCCTACTACCTCCCACGCCCCGGGAGTCCCGTCCCCTTGAACGGCCTGTTCCACCCGGGCGTTGTCTATTCCGGCCTCCCTAAGGCACTGAGCCACAAACTCTGCCGAGGCCTTCATGGTAGGAGAACTTATCCCTTCTGCGGAAACCGCTTTGAGAGAGATTTTCTTTTCCAAAGCGCAAACGAAGCTTTCCCAGTTGTCTTCTATTTTCTTGGAAATTTCATCAAGTGCTTCGTTTTTTCCGTTTTCAGAACTCATTGCACTTCACCAGCTTAAAAAGTAAATCAAGTCCCGCTTATAGGATACCTTTTTTATGTGAAATGGAATTTCTCGGGCTTTAAGAAAAAAAAGGACGAAGAAGAAGCCGCTCCGGCTGCTGGGCCCAGAATGCCGGGAATGAAAAAGGATCAGCCCACCCTCAAAAGGAAGGAAGCTCAAAAGCTTTCATACCTCCCCCTGGTGCCCGATCCAAAAGATCGCAAGGAAAGAAATAAAGTAGAAAGAAAAAGGGTAAGGCTCAAGCAGGACAGGGAATATGTGGCAATGGAAACGGGCGACGTTGCCAACATGCCCAAGGCCGAAAGATCTCCCATAAGGACTTTTACAAGAGACTGGATAGACGCCCGGTATAACTTGGGGGAGTTCTTCATCCCCGTGGCACTGATCCTGCTTATAGGATCCATCAGCCTTTCTTCCTTCTCTTCGGTTCTGGGGTTTGTGCTGGCCATGATAATGTATGTGTACATGGCGGCCGTTTTGATAGACCTTACGGTTTTGTGGATCACTTTAAAGCGCAGCCTTATAAAGCACGGAAAGTGGGATGGGAAGCGCTCTATCCTCCGCAAAGAAAGGCTTCTTACTTACGCCATCTCCAGGGCTATTCAGATAAGGCGCTTCAGAGTGCCCAAGCCTGCAGAGAAAAAGCGCGGACACTGGCCGGACTGAAGTCGTTAAATATTTTTACTGCCCGAAACTTCCTTCTCCCCCGGTTGGTGACTTTTTATGGAAGCATATATTATCGAGGCCAAATGACCGGAAAGGCTGTTTAATTCCTCCCTGTCCAGGCTCTTCAATAGATCCAGATGAACGAGGAGGCTTGTGGAAAAGCCCACTACTCCTTCAAATAAAATTTTTTGCATATTGTTGAATTTTTCGAGATCCAAATTCCTGTATCTGACTATGTAATCTTTGAACCCCTCCCTGAAGGCTTCTACAAGGTACATGCTCCCATGGGGGGAAATAAGAATGGAAAGCCTTTTGGCTTTGAGGGAATTTTGCCTGCAGATGGATGAAAGATAGTAATAGATTTGGTCGGTTGCCACTTCTATGTTGCTCTCGTCAAAATTTAAAAAGAGCGAAGTCAAGTCATCCCAGTTTTTCGCCTCGTCTTCCACCGCGCATTTCGCCAGATCCACCAGGTTCTTGTAGTGGTAATAAAAATCCCCCCGGCTCACTCCGGCGCGGGCCAGGAGCTCTGAAACTGAGATTTGGGCATAGGGCTTTTCTTCTAAAAGGGACCAGAAAGCGTCATAAAGCCTGTGAACGCATCCCTCCCACATTCTTTTTGGCACGAAATATAGCTTATCTATATTTAAACAAATTGTCTAAATTATGATACAATCTGTTTAAGTCTACGACACCTTAATCGTTTTGAAATTGATTTAAATTCATATTCTCTTTAAATCGCTGTCTTTTAGGAGCTTCATGGCTGAAAAAACAGGGCAAAATGAACAGCCCTCAGGGGCAAAGCTGAAATCCAAATGGCTTTCACTGATAGGGCTGGTAGTAGCGATCTCGGCCGTAATCATGGACGGGACCATAATGAACGTGGCCCTTCCCTCCATAATGCAGGTCTTTAACTTGAACGCCTCCAACGGAGAGTGGATAGTCAGCATTTATTCCCTCATCTTCTGCGCCCTGCTGGTAACTTCCGGCAGAATAGCCGACGCGATGGGAAGAAAAAAGATGCTCGTATGGGGCCTTGTGGTATTCGCCCTGGGGAGCGTGCTTGGGGCTCTGGCCGGCAAATTCGGCGGCTACGCCATGCTGATGACGGCCAGAGTCGTCCAAGGAATAGGCGGGGCCATGATCCTTCCCACTATTTTTTCGACAATGAACGCAATCTACACGGGAGGCATGCGCATCTTCGCCTTCGCCCTGTTCGGTTCCCTTATGAGCGCAATGTTTGGAGTGGGGCCGTGGCTTGGAGGCCTTCTGGTAACTTACGCCAGCTGGCAGTGGGTATTTTGGATAGAAATTCCTCTCGCGGCCGTTAGCGCCATTTTCGTTCTTTTTACGATTCCCGACACCTACGGCGAAAAATTCAAGGGGCTAGACGTTTTGGGCCTAATCCTTTCCATCATAGGATTCGGAGGCTTGGTCTACGGCCTTATAGAGGGAAAAACCATGGGATGGTGGTTCGCTTCAAAGGGATCCGCCAAATGGCTGGGCCTTTCCATTGTTCCCTGGATTTTGTTTATCGGCGCAATAGCCCTTGTTTTGTTCATCTTCTGGGAAAACTACAGGGTAAAGAGGGGCAAATCCTACATAATCGACCTGAACGTCTTCCATATTCACACTTTCTCCCTGTCTGTGGCCGTGCAGGTGGTGTTTAGGACGGGCCTAATAGGAATCCTTTTCATCCTCCCGCAATTCCTGCAAAACGTCTTGGGGATGAGCGCCCTGCAGGCCGGAGAAGTGACGTGCTGCACGGGCTTCGCCTCCCTCGTTTCCGGGCTTTTAGCCGCCCCGCTTGTCAAAGTTACTTCCACTAAAACCGTGATCGTTTGGGGTATGGCGATTCAGGCCCTTTCTTTGGTGGGAATTTTCTTCCTGTTTAAAACCAGCTTCTCTCCGAGCTCATGGGCCATAAGGGGGTGGCTGATAGCTTACGGATTCGGCCTCGGACTCACTTCCGCCCAACTTTCCGCAATCCTTATGAGCGGGGTTCCGAACAAGTGGGGAGGCCAGGCTTCTTCCATCCAATCTACGGCCGTGCAGCTGGCGTCTTCACTGGGCGTGGGCATAATAGCTTCAATTTTTACGGCCTTCCTTTGGACTGAAATTCCTTCCGCCGTAAATAACACGAATCTCTCCAGCCAGGAAAAGCAGGCTGTGACGAGTTCGGTGATAGTTACCCAGGGAACTTCCATTCCCGAAATTGAAAAGTCTTTGGAGCACAATCCAGACAAGTCTTCGATAGACTCCCATATAAAGCGCGGATTTGAAAACGGAATTGCAGATACCACCTTGGTTTCGGCTGCCGTAATTGCCGCAAGCTTTGTGATGTGCTTATGGTTCCCCGGAAAAAAGAAGCTTGCAAAAGAGAGGGAAAAAACGTTGGAAGAAGACAGGGAGGAAGAAATAGAGGGCGTGACGGAAAGGGAAAAGGCCTTAGATTAACTGTCGGCTCCGCTCCTCCTTCTCATCATCCTGTTGCTGACCTTGATCTTATTGGGGTCCACATTTCTGGGAAGGGCCTGCTGCTTTGCCTGCATGGTGGTGAGCCTCACATTCAATTCGTTTAGCTCCATTTTCGTAAGGGCGGCTTTCTTTCTCATTATCGTTCCGCGCAGCTTGCTTATGGGGGTTCTTCCCTTGCCGTTTCCAACAAAAATCCTTATGACGGGGATTTTGCTTCCGGGGGCCACCCTGCGCAGTATCGCTTCCTGCTTATCCATTTCAATAGAGAGCCTGGCTTTGTCCCCTTCTCCCACCAAGTACATTCCGGCCCTGCCCGTGCCCCTCCAGAGCGCGTCTCTGGTCTTTCGGTTTATCCACACAGGCTCTTCGGGAAACGAAAAATCCCCTCTGGTAATAGTGGAAAATACTGCTGAAGAGGCCCCGAACTGGCCTTCAAGCCTTTTATATCCGGCTCGGTCCGAAATCTGCGTCAGAGTGGCTGAAGCTGCAGAAAAACCCACCATCACCCCGCACAGGATTACGAGGATCCAAATCCAGGCAATGGTGAACCTCACGCCAAAACATATCGCCAAGGCTACCCCAATGGGGACGAGGAAAGCCAAAAGCATCCACCAGGGAAGGGACTTGTTGGTTTTATAAGTGAGCTTATAAATTTGCACAATCTGCTTTATGGCGCCTTTTTTCTTTTTTCTGGCTTCTTCTTTTGCCATAGCTTAGTCAATCCTTAAATGACGTGGGATGCGTATGGAAACCTGTGCGTATTTGAACAGGTGCAAATAAATTTTAATCTTACCGCGTCACTTTTTGACTAGAGCGCGCTGCGCTAAAGATCCATAGCGGTCTGCACTTCCGCTTTCACGGCCCTTTCAGCCTCGCTTTCTTTTTCTTTTACCTTCTTCCTCTTTTTCTCATTGGGAAGTATCCATGAAACCACTCCCCCGCAAAGAAGGATAATGGAGTCTACACCCAGGGTGTTGGAGATTCCTTCGGTGAATCCTGAATCTATTTTGTTTTTGAAGTCCTTTTGGAAGGATGCAGGGGCGTCTAGGTACTCCCTGCTTCCTTCCAGCTCGGGAATGGCGCTTCCGGAGCTGTCTATGACGACGTTGTTAATCTCTCTGGAAAATTGGTCGGGAAGGTGAAGCTGGCTTACTTTGGGAGGAAGCGTAGCCCAGAGGAAGTCTACAAAAATTATTCCTATCACCGCTATCGCAAGAGAGGACGCCAGCTGACTTATGGTCGACTTTACAGAGCTTCCCTGCCCCGCCTTCAAATCGGGAACGTCAATCATGATTACGCTTGTAAGCTGCGCGGAAGCAAATCCCAGACCTACTCCGTAAAGGGCGAGCCAAAGGTAGATTAGGCCCTCCATCGCCCCGTTTCCGGGTCGAATCGTGAAGTAGAAGCCGGCCATGCTTCCGGCTTCAAAGAGAAAGCCTGCGGAAATCACGGCTTTGGCGCTGGTGTGCTTGACGAAAGGAGTCGCAAACCCTCCGGAAATGAACGCTCCGGAGGCCATAACGCAAAGCACGTATCCGGTCTGTATGGCCGAAAGCCTGAGGATGTTTTGAAGGAAGAGGGGAAGGAGGAAGACGAGGCCGTATTCTCCCACCGCATTTACTATGGAAACAATGTTTCCAAAAGAGAAGCTGCGGTACTTAAAGAGCTTCACGCTCATAAGCGTGCTCTTTCCGCGATCTTCCAGTATCACTTCCAGTACCACAAACAGTATCAGGGCTACGATGCCTGCCAAAAATACCCACGGTATGCGGCTAAGCCCTGCGGCCCAGGGCTTGGTTCCGGCTTTAGGCTCCCACCATCCGTAGTTTTGACCTTCTATAAGCCCGTAGACGATAAAGACAAAGCTGAGAGTGGAAAGTACGAACCCCCCAAGGTCAAACATGCCTTTAATTTTTTCGCCGCGGCTGTCGGGTATCGCATACCATACGAGAAGTCCTACGACTCCTGCCACTATCACGTCAAACCAAAAGACCCAACGCCAAGTCGAATAAGTGGTAAACAGGCCTCCTATAAGTGGGGCCACGCCGGCCGCCACGGCTATAGACGATCCGTAAGTCGCAAAGGCCATAACCCTGTACTTGCCCTTGAAAATGGTATTAATGGAAGAAAGGGTGGTAGGGAGGATCATCGCTCCTCCTACCCCCTGTATGAACCTTCCTATCAGAAGGGGGGCCAAGGAGGGGGCGAGGGCGGCCACGATAGACCCGGCCAAAAATACCGCCAGGCCTATAAGCATCATTTTCTTTCGTCCGATGTGATCGGCAATCCTGCCGAACGTTATAAGCAGAGACGCAAAAACCAGAGAATAAAGGTCCACCACCCACTCTACGGAGGCGAAGCTCAGATGCAAATCTGTCATCATGGCAGGCATTGACACGTCTACAATCGTCAAATCCATGACGATTATGGACACGGCCATCGCTATGACGAAAAGCACCAGCCACAGGCTTCTGCCGTTTGACGCTACGGCTTTTTCCCTTGGCTTTCCCTTGGCCTTCTCCTTCATCACACACCTTCTTTACAGCTTGAATGGATAAAAATGACAGTGTGTCAATTAATAATAATATAGCACAGGAAAGGGAAAAGAGGGAGAAAAGAAATCAGGCCAAAAGCTTTGAAAGGGCAAAGCGGAGCCGCTCTATGCACTCTTTAGCATCCGATCCCTTGTAGATGGATCGTATGGTTTCATGGCAAAGCAGGGAAACGGCCCATGTGATGGGATTGGCGGCCTCTTCCCTCCAAATCTCTTTGGTGACTTTGGCATTGTCTACAAAGGCTCTGGCGAAAAATTTCATATACCCCTCGGCCTCCGTGGAACCTACGAAGGCTTTCACGGCTTCGATGTATTTTTCAGGGGTGCCGTCTTCAAGGTTTCCCGGATTTGACAAGTGCACTCTGCGGATAATCTCCCGGCAAATGTACAAGTACGCATCTTTGAGATCAGAAAAATAGACGTAAAAAGCACCTCTGGAAATTCCGGCCTCCTCCACAATCCTGCTTACAGTGGCTTCTGAAAGGGGGTAAGAGCTGAACTCCAGCAAGAGCGCCCGTTCTATGGCTGCCTTCTTGGGGTTTTTAAGACGGTTAAAAGTAGGGTTTGTCACAAGATTTCATCCGCCTTCACAAGGTTTTCTATTTTTTCGGCAAGGGAAGAAAAAAGACGGGCCAGGCGAGTGGACCTGAGGGATCCGTCCTCATTTAAAACGGCCGGCCTCCCTTCGTCGCAAAGCATCGAAATATCTGAGTCCAAAGGAATTTTGGCCAAAAGCGGGATATGCCTTCCGCTAGCTTCCGAGAGGATCTCTACGGCCTTCTCCCCTCCGCCCCTTCCGAAGGGAAACGCGTTTTTCCCGCCTTCCTCGGAAAAGGCCATATTTTCCACCACGCCCAGGATTTTTTCGTTGAACTTGGCGAACGCCACGGCGCTCCTGGAAGCGACGAGGGAAGCCGAAATCTGGGGAGTGGTCACCAAAAGGCAGGAGGAGGTAGGAAGCATTTGAGCGCAGGAAATCATCATGTCTCCGGTGCCTGGGGGAAGGTCTACTATTAAAATTCCAATATCATCCCATAGGGTTTTGTTTATAAATTGGGAAAAAGCCCTTGAAAGTCGCGGCCCCCTCCAGAGGATTGGCTTGTTGTCGGGGGCGAACATGCCTAAAGACACAGCCTTTATTCCCCATGCCGACGCCGGGATAAGCATGGAATCTACGGTGTTTGGACGCTCCTTTATCCCAAGCATGGAAGAAAGGGAATAACCGTATACGTCGGCGTCTATCAGGCCGGGCTTTTTGCCCATGGCGGCATACGTCGCCGCCAGGTTTACGGCGATGGAAGATTTCCCCACTCCCCCCTTTCCGCTTGCCACTACCAGAATGGGAATGGAAGGATTTTGGGGAGAAAAAACATGCTTGCTCATAAGCACGTCAAGCTTTGACTTCTCCATGGGATGCAGCTTTACGGAAGGGATGATTTTGAGGAAAGAAGATCCTATGGTCTCAAGGGCCGCGGCGATTTCCCCCTCCAATTCCCCCTCCGGCCCCGCGCTCCCTTCGGGAATTTCTATGTCCACATTTACTTCGTAAGTAGTTTCCTTGGAGAGGAGTGAGCGGCGTTTTACGGCGCTGATCGAGGAAATCATGTCAAAGTGGGAAATTTCAATTCCCAGCCTTGGAGAGATTATGCCCTTTATCTTTTCGAAGGCCTCTCTCTCTATTTTCAGCTCATCTTTATCGGATGTGGGCCTGCATGCCTCTTGCGCGCTTTCGCCTTCTCCCTTAGGTCGCGTCTTTATCCACTTTCCCACTTTCGCCCCTCAAAAGCTTTTCAAACTCTTCTTTTCCTATGATCTTAATCCCAAGTTTCTCCGCCGTGGCCAATTTCGATCCGGGATTTTCCCCAGACAAAAGGTAGCTTGTTTTAGAGCTTACCGAAGAGGACACCCTGCCTCCCGCTTTTTCTATTTCTTTTTCCGCTTCGGCTCTGCTCATGCCTTCCAGCGTGCCTGTGAGTACAAAAGAAAGCCCTAAAAGCGGTCCGGCTGCCTCTTCCGTTCCTTCCTTTTTTCCGAGTCCGGCTCGAATCCACGAAGTGAAGATTTTCCCTTCAAAGCTTTGCGGGTCTTTTGCCGCCTTAAAATACCTAAATATTGCCAGGGCCGTCTTCTCTCCCACGCCCCTAATGGACTTAAGATCTTCCAGCCCGGCGTTTTCCACTTCCCCTATGCCTGCAAAGCGGGAAGAGACGAGTTTTGCGGTATTCGGGCCCAGGTGCTTTATACACAGTCCGCAAAGAAATCTTGAAAGGTCTACGCTTCTGGCTTTGTCTATTTCCTGCAGCATCTTTTCCGCATTTGCGCGCAGGCGTCCGGATTCGGAGCGAAAGATGGCAACCCTGTCAAAGTAGCCGGATCCCCCCAGGATGCGCTTCTCTTTTTTTCCCTCTTTTTCAAAGGTCCTGACTGAAGGGATTTCCCTCCATACTTCCACTTTCGCCAGATCCTCACCTTTCAGCGAAAACAGTCCCGCTTCGCTTGAAAGCAGGGGGGGTTGTTTTTCGGGAAGGGGGGAGGAGGGAACTTTTGGAAGAGATCCTTCCTCCACCTCTTTAAGCCCCGGGCGATACAGTTCAGAGTTTTCAGGCCTCCCTTTTTCAGGCCACGCCAGGGCGCATGCGCTCTCTTCCCCGAGCTCGTCTATATCGAAGATTTTCCTGCCGGCTATGTAAAGGAGCCTGCCCACGATTTGGGCGGGGCACCCCTCTCTGTTGGGGCAGTACAGATCCACCCCTTCCCCTTCCTCTCCTTTGACCAGAAAAGAGTCGCAATAGGGGCATCTTTGAGGCATGGAAAAAGGATGGACCCGTGAAGGATCCCTCGCCGAAAGGACCGGGGAAATAACTTCCGGAATAATGTCTCCAGCCTTTTTAATGACGACGGTGTCTCCTATCATAATCTGCTTTTTTTCCACCACTTCGCCGTTGTGCAGAGTGGCGCGCGAGACGGTAGATCCCGCTAAAAGGACGGGTTCGAGCTCCGCTATCGGAGTCACTTTCCCTGTCCGCCCCACCTGTACGCTTACGCCCTTCAAAAGGGTATGGGCTTCCTGGGCCGGGTATTTGTAGGCCACGGCCCACCTGGGAGCGTGGGAAGTGGCTCCGAGGCTCTCCTGGAAAGAAAGGCTGTTTACTTTCACCACCATGCCGTCCAAGGGATGCTCCAGGGAGTTTCTTTTTTCCCCCAGCCTTTTTGCCATTTCCCATATCCCCTCAAAAGAGGCCTCAAGAGACCTGTTTGGAGAAACCGGTATATTGCAATCCTGGTAAAAGTCGTAGATTTCAGAAAGGCGGGAGGGAGGATTTTTCTTCCACTCCGCCTTGCCCACTCCATGGGCCAGGAAGGTCAGCCTCCTTAAGGGGTCTTCCCCCAGGTTTTTCTGCCTAAGAGCCCCGGCGGCGGCGTTTCTGGGATTTGCGAAGAGAGGCTTGCCTTCTTTTTCCCTTTCGCGGTTTAACTCGTTAAAATCGTCAAACCTCATAAAGGCCTCGCCCCTAACTTCCAGGAATGAGGCCCTCCCTTCCAAGGCGAGCTTTTGGGGAATGGAGGGAATGGACATCGCGTTTTCCGTGATATCTTCTCCTTCCAAGCCGTCGCCTCGGGTAGAGGCCGAAGTCAAAATCCCCTCTTCGTAGACCAGATCTACCGCCAGGCCGTCTATTTTGACTTCGCAGCTGACCTGAAGAGAATCGTCATGAAGGATGGAGGAAGTTTCTTCGTACCACTTTTCCAGCTCTTCTTTGGAAAACACGTCTTCGAGGCTGAGCATTTTGGAGGGGTGGAGGAGGGGGCGCGTCCTAGGCATGGCCCCCACTTTTTGAGGAAGGGAAGAAGACAGGGAAGGCCACAGATCTTCAATTCTCTTAAGCGCGGCCAATCTGACGTCGTAGGCGTTGTCCGAAGCCACGGGATCTACAGAGTTATAGTAGAGATTCCTGTCTCTCTCTATGAATCCCGCCAAGGCCTTATGCAGTTTCTGCGCCTCTTCCAGGCTGAGCCTTTCCAAATCTATTTTTGACAGGGCTTCCACATCCTGATCGGTTCCGAGAACGGCGTTCGCTTCATTCATCGGCTTCGTACATCCTCTGCTGATCTTTTACCCCCACAAGCCTGAAGGGGCCGGAAAAGTATTTTTTGTCGCAGGCGTAATCCTGGGGAGAAGAAGTCGGAAAATCGGAAAAGAGGTGCTCGTACTCGTCTACCGTCACCCGTTTCCTTCCCTCTATCATCTTCAGGTGCCTTTCAGGATAAAGGCGGGAAAGATACCCCTCTTTAAGCGTGGCGCTAAACAGCTCGGCTTCCGCCCCCGATCCATAGGAAAAGAGCGCGATCCTGGACCCCGGTTCCATGGCTTGCCCTTCAAGGAGGCTGAGCAGGGAGAGGTAAAGGGATCCGGAGTATATATTTCCCACCCGTCTTGAGTAGGCCGCCGAGGTTTCAAACCTTTTGGAGAGCCTGGCAAAAGTGGCATCGTCTGCTTCCTTTAAGACTTCTTTCAGGGCTTTCAGCCCCATCTTGGCAAAGGGAAGGTGAAAAAGGAAGGCCTCGAAATCTTTGGCGCCTTTTCCGGTCTTTTGCTTGTACCTTTCCCAAAGTTTGGAGAAGAACTCAAGATAAATCTGGGTGGAGTAGCGTCCGTTTACCAGGGCGCAATTGGAATAAAGCGGACGCCAAAAATCTGCCACTTCCGCCGTCATGAAGACGCTGTCATCTTCTATTGCCAGGATTTTGGGGTCGTAGGAGACAAGCATTGACACGGCCCCGGCGCCCTGGGTGACTTCTCCCGGGGTATTTAAGCCGTAGCGGGCCACATCGCTTCCTATGACGAGGACTTTGCGGTCCTTCCTTCTTGAAACGTAATCGAGAGCCCAGAAAAGGGCAGCTGTCGCCCCGTAGCACGCCTGCTTGACTTCCACGCACCTTACGGCGTCCGGAAGGCCCAAAAGTTCTTTCACATACACGGCTGCCGCCCTGCTGGCATCCACCGCGCTTTCGGTGCCCAAAAGGATCATGTCAAGCCCTTCGAGGCTTTCGCCTTCCAGCGCGTCTTTGGCGGCGGCGGCGGCCAAGGTCACCGCATCCTGGCTGGAAGGGGCCACGCTCTGCTCGCTTTGGCCTATCCCTACGGTGTATTTATCGGGATCTATTCCCCGCCTTCGTGCGAGATCTTTCATATCCATGTAAAGCCCCGGCGTGGCGAAGCCGATTCTTTCTATTCCGACTTCACTCATCTTTGTCCTCGTAGTCTTCAAAAATCTCGCTGTCGCGCATTTTAGCGAGCTTTATGCCGGCCTGCCTTACGGTGCGCTTGGAGTTTTGCGTCATATGTTTGGCCACTTTCTTGATTTCTTCCCCCTGGGCTCCGGCGGCCCTGGCCAGGTTGTAGCTTCTTACTTTCAAGTGCCCTTGGGTTATTCCCTCCGAAGCTATGCTCTTTAAGGCGGCCAGGTTTTGCACTAGCCCCACCGCCCCAAACACCTTCTGGGTCCCCCAAAGGTCTTCGGCTCCCAAAATTCTTTGGCAAAGCTGAGGCGTTCCCAGGGTAGTTATGGAAAAGCCCACCCTGCCTATGGCCATGGGCATAAAGAGTTTGCCCACCAGAATCTTTTTTCGGGTATCGGGCTTGAAAAACCATGTCGAAAGGGGTTTGTAGCTCCCTCCCCTTGAAGCGTACCAATGGGCTGCGGCCTCCACGGCCCGCGTGTCGTTGCCGTTGGCCAGGGCGCAGGCCACCACTCCGTTCATTATTCCCTTGTTGTGGGTAACGGCCCTGGTGTCGTCCATTTCGCTCCAGCGGCTCAGATCCACTATCTTTCTCGCTATGCTTAGCCCCGGCTCGGTTTTGGTTTCCAAAGTGTCGGGATCTATTTCCACCGAGCACGCCACTGTTTCCGTTTCCGCGTTGGAAAGTATCGCCGCCAAGGGCTTTATTCCCAAAAGGCCTTCTAGGTACTTCGCTTCCGCCTCGCTTAGTTTGTTGGCTATATTCGCCCCCATGGCCTCCCCGGGCCAAATCCAAAGGCGGACCTTCCAAAATTCCCCTCTGCGGATGGAGAAGCACGATATCCCTTCTATGCCTCCGTTGTGATGGGTGAGGGTAGGCACTGACTTTCGCATGACTTTCATCATGTCCTTGTTGTGGTCCTCAATCTTTTTTTCAAATTCTTCCTGCTGCTCCGGCGACACTCTTTGGAAAACTATGTCTGCAGGAATCACCCTGAGGGGCCATATTGCGGCGTTCACCCCTCCGTTTTCGCGCGCTATTTTCGCTCCCGCGCAGGCTCCGGCAACTACGGAGGGCTCTTCTGTGGCCATGGGCACGTTGTACTCGTCTCCGTTTACTTTAAGGCCCATCAAAAGGCCTATGGGGATCCCCATTATCCCCACCTGGTTTTCTATCATCCCGTCTGCCGCATACTCGCGAAGAAGTGGGGTGAGGCGAAGAAGCCTTGCGTCGTTGTGGGTGATGTAGCCTTCCCTCTCTAAAAAGTTCCTTCTTTCCTGAGGGGTGAGCTCATAAAACTTCATAACAGACTCACTTTCATAGAAACTCCCATTCCTCCCCCTACGCACAGGGAAGCCACTCCCGTCTCAAGGCCTCGCGACTTTAAGGCATGGATGAGGGTGACAAGTATTCTGGCCCCGCTGCACCCCAAAGGGTGGCCTAAAGCTATGGCCCCGCCTCTCACGTTCACCCTTTCCTCCTTCAGGCCCAGATCCCTTATGACCGCCACGCTTTGACTGGCGAAGGCCTCGTTAATTTCGAAAAGATCCACGTCGCTTAAAGAAAAGCCGCCTTTTTCGGAAAGTTTTTGCATTGATAAGGCGGGGGAATAGCCCATGAGGGAAGGTTCGAAGCCGACCTGGGCAAAAGAATCTATCCTGGCCAGGGCGGTAAGGCCCAGATCTCTGGCAACTTCCTCCCTGCAAAGCACCAGGGCCGCGGCCCCGTCGCTTAAGGGGCTGGAATTTCCCGCCGTCACGCTTCCGCCCTCTTTAAAGGCCGGCTTCAAAAGGGAGAGCTTTTCCAGGGATGTCTGCCTGATGCACTCGTCTATTTCCTTTTTTTCCCCATCGGCTTCTACGGGAATTATTTCTTCCTTAAATTCTCCAAGATCCCTGGCCAAAGCCGCTTTCTTTTGGGAGGAAAGGGCGAAAAGATCCTGTTGCGATCTGGAAACCGAATATTTCTCAGCCACATTTTCCGCCGTTACTCCCATAGCTTCTCCGGAAAAAGCGTCGGATAGCCCGTCTTTTTGAAGGCCGTCGAAAGCCTCCATGGATCCGTATTTTTTCCCCCACCTTAGGTTCATGTAGAAGGGGACCCTGCTCATGGATTCAACCCCTCCAACCAATACGGCATCGCTTTCTTCAAGCAAGACCTCCTCCGCTCCGATCTTTACGGCAGCCATGCCGGATCCGCACACCTGGTTTAGCGTAAGGGCGCAGGAGGAGAGGGGAAGCCCTGAAGAAAGGGCGATTTGGCGGGCCAGATTCTGCCCTGAAAAGGCCTGTATGGCGTTTCCCCAAACGCACCTTTTCACCCTTTCAGGATCAATCCCGCTTCGTTTGAGGGCGGCCTGGGCGCAGGGTACGGAGAGCTCCAGGGAAGACTTGTCTTTAAACATTCCGCCAAACCTGCCTATTGCCGTCCTGACGGCGCTCAAAACCACGACACCCACTTTTTCTCCTTTTCCTCATTTTATTACACTGCATTTTTTAATAATTTTGGAACCGGAAAAAGGGAAAACACGGTTTCGACGCGCGGGGAAGAGAAAATGTGGAGATTAGGCGAAGAGGGAAGAGGCAATGAGGCTTAAAATCCCTTCGTCCGGAAGGGTGGAAAGGGAACTTAAAATATTTTGGGCCGGAATAAACAGGCCGAAATCCACAAGCGCTTCCGCGGCCGATTTGGCTACTTTTATTCCCGGCAGATCCGGGTAAACGGGGATGGAGCGATCGTTTAAAAGGCCTAAAACTTCCCCGGGATCGGGAAGAGGGGCGTGGGAAAAGCGGGCCGACTTCGTCAGAAGCCAGCTTTCGGTGCGGATGAGGTCTTCGGAGCTGTCAATGGCTCCGGCGAGCCTGTAGCAGGCTGAGGCCATGGGCAGATCCCCCTCCATCCAAAAGCAGTATCCCAGATTTCTGTAGGCCATGGCCACATGCTTGTTTTTTACCGACACTTCCAGCATATTCCTTGCGGCCGCCTGCGCCGCTTCCAAATCCTGAAGGCGCAAAAGCTCCTTGTACTGGTTCAAGTGAGACAGAGGAGTGGCGGGGGCGTGGACGACCTGCCAGTTGGCATGTTCCAGGGCTCCTGGGCCGTTAAACTTCGAAATCATTTCTTCCAGCTCGACGTGGGCTGAGAAAATAGCCCTCGGAAGGAGGACCGTATACTCCCCTTTTGAAGCCAGGAGCCTGTTATATATGACCCTTTCCGCATAGGTGCCGAAATAACGCGAAGGAGCCAAGGGAAGAAGGTTGAACCCCGTTTCCGCCCGCTTCACTTTTTCTTCCAGAAACTGCACGGCCTTTGCGGATGTGTCCCTATCGCTAAAAAGCCTCGCCGCTTCCTCCTGAGCCCTTTCCACTTCTCCTTCCAGGCTAAAGTCGAAATTGGGGGCGCCTTCCCCTTTCTCAATGAGGGAGCCCGAGAGATGCCCCGCCTGCTTCAATTCGGGATCCGGCAAAAGTTCGCATATGGCGCGGATTTCTTCTATAGCCCTCGCCTTGCTCATCTTGTCTTCCTTTACAAGCCTGAAAAGGGAATCAAAAGTGCTGCAGACTTTCTGCAATACCCTTTTCCTTTCTATAGACAAGTCTGCTACGAATGAAGTTCCCAAAGGCGCGATGAATTTCTTTGGAACTTCGTCCCAGCTGCTTTCAGGAAATGCGGAATGGATAGGCTGCACGAAAGAAGGATCGGAGCCTCCCAGCAGGGAGTTCCATGAGCGGCGGCCGGACTCGATAGAGGAGAGGGGAATGGGGGAGGAAGGCAAAGGTGAAAAATAAGGCCCCTTGACTATCGCCCCCGCAAAGCGGGCGTTAAAGAAGGCCTGCGCGTCTTTTTCATTTCCCTCCCTTAAAAAGTCTTCCCTTTTGAAGCTCCCTTTTGCCAGGAATGCGCTAGAGATCGCCCACGGGTGATTTAAGGGGGAGCTTTCTATAAAGAGCTCCACTTCCTTAATGGAACTGTCGATTCCGAAAATTACGGCGCAAAGCGCTTTCGCCACGGAAAGTGAATAAAGGAAGATCAGATACCTTCTGCCCAAAGGGTGGGGAGCTAAAAATTCCGGCACGAGGTCGGCCTTGCCGACGTTTAGGCGAAGGGCGGCCTTATCTGCAGGTTTTGACAAACAAACGCTGTACTCTACAGCCAAGGGAAGGCGAAAAAGGGAGGCAACGGAAAAGAAAGCCTTTCTAAAGTCCCATTCGCCGCCGGGATCCAAAGAAGATGCGGATGCCTCTTTCGCTTTTTGCGAGGAAAACGCCATCAGCGCCTTATCGCTTTTAAAGGGGGAAGAAGAGAAAGGATTTTTTAAGGCCTCCTCCATGGCATCCAAAAACCTATAATACCCCACAGGGGAAGGGAGGAAGGAAGAAGCGAAACGGCAAAGGTTCAGGCAGCTTCCAAGGCGATCCATGCTCCCCTGTATCTCGTGCAAGGAAGAGGAAAAAACCCAGTACCCATTCTGCAAGGACAAAGAAACCGGATCGCGGAAGACTTCCTTATCGCCCAAACCCTCCTGCAGCTTCCAAAGAGCCTCCCTCAGGTACGCAGAGCTAAGGGCAAGATGGGCAGCCTTTTCGAAGCCGCAGGTGGAAAGGCCGAATTTCTCGCACGCCTTTCTTTCTTTTTCCATGCTGGAAACCGCGCTTGCAAAAGACTGGGTGAGGAAGTGGTAAGGAAGGGACTCCTCGGGAGAGACCAGAGGAAAGCCTGAAAGAAGGGCCGGAAGGTAGTCTCCCATGAAAAGGGTGGAGAGGAGGGCGGGCATGGAGAGGGAAGAAAGGGAGCATTTGGGCAAGGGCATGCGGATGCCCTCGAGGCCCCACTTTTCCCCCTCCTTTTTCGCCTTTCCCAAAGTGAGGAAATTTCCAAAAGAATCCGGTATCTGGGCCGTCTTTCCCCCTTGCCCGTCAGGCCTTACAACTACGGTTTCCACTTTTTTGACCAGATTTTTCAATCTGGGAAGCGGCCTTATCTCATTCTTTTCGGCTATAGCTACAGGAAGGATGCGCGAGCCTTTTGCAAATCCTATGGCAAGCTTCCTTCCGGGAAGGGCGCAGTAACCTACGCTTATCCCCAACCCTAAGCGAAGCAAATGCAGGTGGAGGGGGAAAGGAACTTTTTTCAGGCCCGAAAGCCTGGAAAACAAAAGCCTCATTTCCTTTGCGGCCTTTTTCTGCGCCGGATTCAACTTTCTTTCAGTCCTCATCGTTTTTCATCTTAAAGGAAAATCCCAGCTCCTTTTTCGTCTTTGAAATTGAATAGGGGAGCAAAAACTTCTCGCAGTTATCGTTGGAGGCGAAGGATCTGGTTATGCACTTGTCCAGATAAAGGGTGCCGGAAAGGTGATCCGTCTCATGCTGAAAAATGCGGGCAGGCCATCCATGAAGCTTTCTTGCATGCTCTTCGCCTTTTTCGTCTTCCCATTCGGCCTCTATGTCCAAGTACCTTCCCACCACTGCCTGAAAGCCCGGAAGCGAAAGGCAGCCCTCGTAAAAATACGCCTTTTTTGACGTCAGGGGTTTATAGGAAGGGTTTATGGCCACGAGGAAAGGAAACTCTGCAAACTCCCTTTCGTCTCCTCTTCTCTCCATCCTCCCCTCTTCCCTCAATTCCTCTCCGGCTCCCAGGCCTTTTCTTCTGGCTCCGGCCACATGGTCCTCCATTATGGCAAAAGAAAGGGGAAGGCCCACCTGGGGGGCGGCCAGCCCCACCCCGGGCTTTGAAAGCATGCACGACCTCATGGCGTAAATCAGCTTTCCAAAGGTTTCAGGGGCTATCTGGCCCTCGTAGCTCGCGCAGGTTTTTCTCAGAACCGGATCTCCTACTTCCACTACGGAAAGGCCCCTCCACTTGGCCCTCTTTACTGTCTTTTCAACAATTTTCGTCAGGCTTTCGTCCACAGCCATTTGCGCGCTGTCCTTTCCTGAATCTTAAAGCCTATTTTACCTTTTGCAGTTTTCATGCCTTTTTTCCGGCTTAACGGGGACAATCATAAAATGAGTAGATAAAGGCGCATGGCAGGAGAGAAATGAAGACGGATTTTGAGGGGGCCGGAGCCGTAGTGACGGGAGCCGGCAGCGGAATCGGAAAGCTCATAGCCAAAAAACTTGCCTCCCAGGGGGCGAAAGTGGCGGCGTGGGATATAGACGGGCCTGCGGTCAAAGAGACCGTAAAGGAAATAGCGGACGTGGGCGGGGAAAGCGCGGCCTTTGAAGTCGACTGCGGAGATTTCGATGCGGTCATGAGGGCTTCAAAAGTTTCCATGAGGTTTTTGGGCAGGCTAAACATTTTGGTCAATGATGCGGGAGTTGTAGTAGGGAAGCGCTTCGAGGACCTTAGCGAAAAAGAAGTGGAAAGGGTGTTTAAAGTAAACGCGCTTTCCCTGTTTTGGACCAATAAGGCTTTCTTAAAGGACCTGAAAAAATCCAGGCGCTCCATCAGCGTAACGGTTGCTTCGGCGGCAGGGCTTATAGGCAGCGCCCGCCTTACGGCCTACAGCGCCAGCAAATTTGCGGCCGTGGGCTTTGATTCATCCCTCAGAAACGAGCTTAAAAAGGAAAAATGCCAGGTGAAAACCCTATTGGTGTGCCCCTTTTATATAAGCACGGGGATGTTTGAGGGGGTTAAAACAAAAGTCCCGGCGCTTTTGCCAATCCTAAAGCCCGAAACAGTGGCGGACAAAATAGTGGAAGCAATAAAGAAGGGCAAAGAGAGGCTGATTCTCCCTCCTTTCGCGGGGCTTGCCGGCTTCATCGCCAATTCTCCCGTCTTTTTTGCAGACAGAATAGAAAATATTTTCGGCATAAATTCGTGTATGGATGAGTTTGTGGGAAGGAAGAAAAATGATTGAATCCAGTCCGAGGACTATAGACGAAACGGTCGAGAAAATGGCCAAAAGCTTCAGGGCCCAAGAGTGCCTCCCTATCGCCCACAGGGCCCTGCAGCTTTGCGCCCTTAGAAGGATGCTCAGAGACAACGCCGAAGAGCTTTGCGCGGCGGTCCATAAAGACCTTGGAAAGCCCAGGGAAGAAACCCTGATGATGGAAATAGGGCTGGTGATAAATGAAATAAACTACGTGCTTCCAAGGATGAGGTGCTGGGCGTCCAGGCACTACCTCGTTTCCCCTTGGACCACCTGGCCCGCCTGCAGTTGGACCAAGTGCGAACCTGAGGGGGTGGCCTTAATAATTTCTCCGTGGAACTACCCAATCCTTCTTTCTTTGGAGCCCATGGTGGATGCGATCGCCGCAGGATGCCCCGTAATCCTAAAGCCCTCCGACATTTCCCCCAACACCAGCGAAAAGCTGGAAGAGCTTTTGGGCGAATACATGGATGAAAACCAGGTGCAGGTCCTCCAGGGGGGCCGCGGGGTAAACCAGAAGCTTCTTTCCCACCACTTCGGCCGCCTCTTCTTTACGGGAGGCAAAAAGGTGGGATCCATTCTTATGGGGCTGGCCGCCAAAACCCTTACGCCCGTCACATTGGAACTGGGGGGCAAAAGCCCCTGCTATGTGGGTTCCACCAACCTTAAGGCCGCGGCCAGAAGGATCGCGTGGGGCAAATTCATAAATGCGGGGCAGACCTGCGTGGCCCCGGACTACTGCCTGACGAGCAAGGAGCTGGCAGAGCCCCTGGCCGAAGAAATAGGCAAAGCCCTCGAAAGGTTCTTCGGGCAAGATCCCAGGGAGAGCGAAAGCTACGGAAGGATTGTAAGCGATCGCCAGTTCGACAGGCTGATTTCCCTCCTCCCCAGCTCCGATCCCCTGGCGGGCGCCCTCGCTTTTGGAGGCTCTTTTGACAAAGACGATCGCTATATCGCCCCCACCGTGCTCGTAGATTCCGACCCGCATTCCAAAGCGATGCAGGAAGAAATTTTCGGACCCATACTCCCTATAGTGTGCGTAAAAGACGCTGTGGACGCCATAGACTTTATAAACGACAGGCCAAGCCCTCTCGCCCTCTACGTTTTCGACAAAAATCCGAAAATACAGAAAATGTTTGAAAAGAAAACGCAGAGCGGATCTTTGGAGCTTAACGTCACTTTGGCCCAGCTTTCTTCAAGCCGCCTTCCCTTCGGCGGGATTGGAGACAGCGGAATGGGGCACTACCACGGCAAAGCCGGCTTTTTGGAATTTAGCCATACCAAAAGCGTTATGGCCAAGCCCCTCTGGCCTGAGACTTTAAGGTTTGTCATGCCCCCTTACGACAAGCTTAAAGACGCTTTGGTGTCTTTCATAAGCAATACTCCCCTTAAGAGGTAAAAGGCATAAAAAAAGGGGCTAAAAGCTCCTTTTTTGTTTAAAGGCGTTTACTTCAGAGAGTTGTTGTACTTCTCCACGGCCATGCGCCTCTTTGACTTTGCGAGGTTGTCCTCAATTATGCCTCTTAGGGCCTTGGGAGCGGAGGGGTTGTCTGAGAGCCACTTTTCTCCCGCCGCAACTACCTGGGCGCTGGGGGCGTTGTAGGGATAGAGGCTGTAGTAGCTTACGCAGGATCCCAGAAGGGTTTCGGCCATGTGGAAGGTCCTCTTGCTCCAAATGGAGTTAATGTCGTCAAAGTAGAGATCCACATAGGGCTCGTAAAGGGCGGGATCCTCGTTTCCCGCAAAGCCCGTCACTACGCATCCCAACTGGGAGTTGGTGAGGCTCAGATTGTTTAGGGCCTGATCCCATGCCCACGCCTTGGCTTCCTTGGTAGGCTGGATCGCCCTTGCCTTATAGGCGAACTCCTTGTTTTGAATGGACTCGTCCATGGAAAGCTGCTCGTCTATTTCATTTTGATCTACCGCTCCCACGTGCGCCAGGGCTATCACGATGCTCCAGCGCATGTTGTTGTCGACTTCAAAGCCGGGGAGGGTCACAGAACCGCTCAAAAGCCCTCTGGCGTTGCTCTCGAAAGCGGGATCGGTGCCAAGGGAAAGATAGGCGTCTACAAGCTGGAATTGGCGGTCGCTTCCGGGTTCTGCGCTCGCAGCCATCTTCCAGAACCTCTTATCGGCTTCCTCCAACATCTTCGCCCTCTCATCTGAAGGCACGTATTCCTGGACTGCAATGAGAAGGTTCTTAAGCATGGTCCTAAAGACGGTGGACTGGGTCTCAGTTTCAAGCTGGGAGAAGATGACTTCCACGAACTTCTTTGCCGGATACTCGCCGTCTCGGGTCATGTCCCAAAGGGCGAGGCAGGTTATGGCCCTGGCCAAGGGATCTTCAAAATCGGCTATATGCTGCTCAAGGAAAGCGAGGGAGGCGGGATCGAAGCGGAGCTTGGCGTAGGTGAGATCTTCGTCGTTTATGAGTATGAAGTCAGGCCTGCTTTGCCCTTCTATTTCAAAGATCTCGGTTTCGGCTTCGGGCTTTACCTCGGCGTCGAACATGCACTCGCGTTTTACGGTGTTTTTGTCGAGGTTGTAGAAGCCTATTTCAATCCTGTGGGGCCTGAGAACCCCATTGCCGGCGGAAGGCTTCTGCTGGATCTTGAAGCTGGTTATAATGCCGTTTTCGTCAGTTTCCATCTTCGTGGTGAGGGTGTTGATACCGCTGGTCTCCAGCCAAAGCTTCGCCCATGAATCCAGATCCCTTCCGCTGGAAGCGTTGAGCTCGGAAAGGAGATCGTGAAGGGTGGCGTTGGAGTAAGCGTGGGCGAGAAGATAGGCGTTAATGGCCCTGAAGAAGTTTTCCCTTCCTACATAAGCCACCAGCTGCTTTAGCACGGCGGCTCCCTTTGCGTAAGTGATGCCGTCGAAGTTGACCTCGGTGTCTGAGATGTCGTTTATGTCAGCCACGATGGGGTGGGTGGTGGGAAGCTGGTCCTGCTCCTGGCCCCAGTTCTTTTCCCCGCAGGCGAAGGTTGCCCATTCGTCTTTCCATTCCGTGGCTTCCGCGGCGCAGAGGGTGGACATGAACTCAGCAAAAGATTCGTTAAGCCACAGGTCGTTCCACCACTTCATGGTGACGAGGTCTCCGAACCACATATGCGCCAGCTCGTGAAGGATGCTGGTGATCCTTCTGTCTTCCAAAGCCTGGGAAACCTTGGACTGGAACACATAGGAGTCTCTGATGGTGACGTTGGCTATGTTTTCCATGGCGCCGGCATTGTACTCGGGAACGAAGATCTGATCGTACTTGCCGTAGGGGTAGCTCACTCCCCAGCACTGGGAGTAGAAGTGGAATCCCTTTTCAGTTTCGTCGAAGATGTAGGAAGCGTCCTTGCCCAGGCTCTCCTTTATCGACTGCCTGCAGTAAAGTCCGAGATCCATGTGCTTTCCGTCAATCAGGCGGGTGACCTTCCAGCTGGCGTAAGGCCCGGCGATGAGGGAGGTGAGGTATGTAGACATCACGGGAGTGGTTTCAAAGGTCCACCTGTCAATGCTTTCCAGGCCCTCAGAGCTTGTGCCCTTTTCGGTATTACGGTCCAAAGTGACCCTGTTGGCGGGCTTGGTGGTGGAAAGCACCGTCCATGAAGTGGGGGAGTCCACTACGAAGTTGAAGGTGGCCTTGATGTCAGGCTGGTCAAAGCAGGCGTACACCCTCCTGCAGTCCATCACTTCAAACTGGGAATAAAGGTAAACCTTTGAGTCCGTAGGATCTACGGAGCGGTGGAGGCCTTCGCCCGTATGCGAATAGGGGCAGAAGGCCTTTATGATCACGACGTTGTGATCGGAAAGGCCCGTCAGGTTGATCCTTCCCTCTTCCACGGCGCCTTCAACGTCTACGGCTTCCCCGTTCAACTCTATCGAGGTGACTTTTTTAGCTATTAAATCCAAAAAGGTGGAAGGCTTGGTCGCATCAAATTTTATGGTGGACTGAGAGAAGAAGAATTCCTCTCCGCGGGTGATGTCGACATAAACGTCGTAAGAGACGTTCTTTATGGCCTCAGACCTTGCCGCCGCTTCTACCCTTGTCAAAGTCATTCCTGGCATTTCACTCCTTTTATTAAAAACGAGTTATCTTACTGAACCGACCGAACTTACGGCTGGAATGATTATGGGCTTTCGCTGGGAATTTCTCCCCAGGTATGCGCTTAAGCTGCGCTTCAGCTCCTGCTCTAGCTTCTTTGTGCTCTTCTCTCCTCCCTGCATCCCCGCTCCTACTGCATCCGCGGCTATCTCCTGAATCCTCTTCAGATCCACTTCGCGCTGGAGCAGGGGGCTGGCGGAAACGCTGACTTCTCCTACAACTTTACACTTCTTCAAGTCAACCGGTACAAACGCGGAAACGTAGCCGTCGGTGCTTAGCTGCCTTCTCTTTTCAAGCTCTTCTTCAGACACTTCTCCCACGCTGGATCCGTCCACGTACACGTACTGGCAGGGGACCGACCCCACGATTGAGGCCCTGGACTTGTAGAGATCCACTACATCGCCGTTTCTGGCCAGAATCACGTTTTTGGGGTCCACTCCCGTTTTTATGGCCAAAAGCCCGTTGGCGAGCTGGTGGCGGGCTTCGCCGTGGATGGGCATAGCGTTTTTGGGTTGGACGATGTTGTACATATACAGGAGTTCTCCGGCGTCCGCGTGGCCGGAAACGTGAATGGAGGCATTGTCCCTGTTGACTACCCGCGCTCCAAGGTTTACGAGCTTGTTTATGATTCCGTAGACTTCTTTTTCGTTTCCGGGGATTAGGGAGCTTGCCAGGATCACCGTGTCGTTGTCTCCGACCTCAATGTCTCTGTGTTCGCCGTTTGCGATCCTGCCCAGAGCAGCAAGAGGCTCGCCTTGGGATCCCGTGCAGATGTAGACCAGTTGGTTGTCTCTGTATTTGCCCACGTCCTTTATGTCTACAACGGCGTCTTTAGGAAGCTTCAAGTATCCCAGGTCGGATGCGATTTGCATGTTCCTCACCATGCTGCGCCCCACAAACACCACGTGCCTGTGGTACTTGCAGGCGATATCCACTACCTGTTGGACCCTGTGGACATGGCTGGAAAAGCTGGCCACCACAATCTTTCCCTTGGCTTCGGAAAATGCGAGATCAAGAGCCGGAGCCACTGAAATTTCGGGCTTCACAAACCCCGGAACTTCGGCGTTTGTGGAGTCCATCATGAGAAGGTCTACCCCTTCTTCTCCCTCCCTTGCAAACTCGCGAAGGTTTGTAAGCCTCTTGTCGAGAGGGAGCGGGTCTATCTTCATGTCTCCGGTATCTATGATTTTTCCGGCAGGGGTTGTAACTACTACGGCCAGAGCGTCAGGTATGGAGTGCGTCACGGAGATGAAGCGAAGATCGAATACTCCGGCTTTGACTTCCTGGCCGTCCTTAACTTCTATGCATTTTGGCTTTAGCTTGAACTCTTCGCACTTCGCCTCCACCAAAGCCAAAGTGAGCTTGGAGCCTATAAGGGGAATATCGGGCCTTTCCCTCAAAAGATAGGGCACGGCCCCTATGTGGTCTTCGTGGCCGTGAGTGAGGACTAAGGCCTGCACCTTGTCGAGGCGGGGGCGGATATAGTCAAAATCAGGAAGAATAAGGTCCACCCCGGGCTGCTTTTCCGAAGGGAAAAGCACGCCGCAGTCTATGAGGAGGATTTGGCCGTTGTACTCTATCGTATTCATGTTGCGGCCGATCTCCCCCAGACCCCCCAAGGCGACCACCCTCATGGAGCCGCGCCTATAGGCGGGAGGCGCTATCAGCTCTTCGTCCGGCTTTTTCCTTAGAAAATCCGACTTTTTCCTCGCTATGGGTTTTCTGCGGGCCCTGGTTCTTTCGACGGGAGCAGGACCGCTGCTAGGTTTTTTTATCACAATTCCTTCTTTGTAAGGGTGCAGCTTTCTCTAAGCTTCTTCTTGCACTTCATCTGACAAAGCCGCCATGCCCTCTATACTTGTAATTTTTTCAATAATATCCTCCTCGTTCATGGGCAGGGCTGGAATTTGACATCCCCCTTCCGAGAGGTAATAAAGGCATGCATCTATGTCTTTTATGTCCTTCTTTAACGCTCTGGATAGCACGAGGCGGTAGATTTCCAGCTGGAGCAGCTTCTCGTCTTTCTCATCATCCGTTTCGGGGATGCTTCCGGTCTTCCAATCTACGATTGTGAGCATGGAGTTTAGATTGTCACCCTTCAAATCTCCTTTGAAGACCGCATCCATCTTTGCCGTAATGGGGGCAAGTATTCCGGGGACGAGAACAGTGAAAGACTCCTCTGCACAGAATGGTTTTCTTCTGTTCCATTTAGAAGCGAGAAAAACATCCTTCCACTGGGATATCTCTTCTTCGTATTCGCTTTTAATCTTACACTGCCATTCGTTTGAAGGATTTAACAAATGGGTTGCCACCCATGCATGAAATTCAGTTCCGGCCTCAGCTTTTTGTTCAGAGCCGTGCGGCATAGGCCTTATCACGGATTGCATGGCGCTGCGGGGGTTTTTCTCGAGCCATTGTACGAAAGTGGCGGAAAGCTGCTTGGTTTTTTCCAATTCCGCGAATTGCTCTTTTAAGCTCTTTTTCGCGTTCGATGCGGAATAGAAATTCAGAATTTCTTTTGCCAATCGATTTAGATCCGATTGCTTTTCTCCGGACGCGCTGAGAACCCGATCCGCGCTTCGGACCAATATTGTCCTGAGGCCCTCTTTAATTTGCAGCGGCCATACGTATTCGTTTTCTGCAGCGTCATCCCATGGCTTTTCAAGTTCGCCGATTATTGCCTTCTCAAGCCCTTCGCCGGATTTGTCGGTGGAGTAGAGCGCGAAACCCAAGCTATTTGCAGAATGCATGCCAGCATTCCATTGTTCGCTGCTGACATTGTGCGGGCAGCATTGATCGATCATAATGTAGTTGACGGCATCCACCCAGAATTCCCCGCTATACTCCTTATTTCTCAGGTGGGATTCGTCAAAAGTGTTGGGACATTTCGACACTAATAAAAGATCGCTTTTAGTTCTAGTCACAGCCACATACGCGGTATGGGCTTCTTCTATCTCATCTCTTCGGATTTCTTCGCGGCAAAGATTGTCTATGCATCTGGAAAGATCGCCGATGGTGGGATAGTTGTCCGGATCGTTGAACTGCTCGCAGGCTGCGCGGTAATCAGGATCGCAATCATTCAAATCTGCCCTTAGATTGCCGGGGACAGCACTACAGGAATTAATCCACATTTTTTTCCAATATGAATCTGAGTTATCTTCAAATCCCCCCTCTTTAAAACTTTGTTTTTCAGGGATTTTTTCCATTCCAACTACAGCAACGCTGTCCCACTCGAGACCTTTTGCCTGATGAATGGTCATGATGTCTACAACGTCACCGGAAGAGGCGCCCTGCCTCATGGGTTTCTCATAATTTTCAATCCATCCCAAAAAGCCTTGAAGAGAAGCTGCTTTATCTGACGGAAGATCTGCTTCGTAAGCTTTGACTGCCGCCAATACGTCTTCTAAAGTGAATTTCGTATAGGGCAAATTATTCAAAAGCGCTTCTGCGATGCCTATGTCAGCATTGAAATCCAAAGTTTTCCATGCGGCAGCTACAGTTTCTTCAATTCCCTGAGGAATTACCGAGGCTACCAATTGAAGATCTTTTCTAAATCTCTCCAATATTCCCTCAGAAGGCGGCAAAGGATAGGATCCTGTCAATAAGTACAAGGGAAGAGTGACTAGAGGGAGAGGAGGCTGCTTTTTGCCCTGATTGTCAGGTTCAGTCATATGACTCTCTTCATTGAGAGTTTTATTTAGGCACGCAACCTTTCGCGACAGCTGGCGCAAAATATCCAAAGGCAACCCGTAACGCGGAGAAGTGAGCAAATCTTCCGCCTGAAGAGACGCAAAAGGATCGGAACATACGGACAGAAAATTCTTTAAGTCTCTCGCTATGGGATTTTCGTTATCAAAGGCAGTGCTTCCAGTCAAGGCGCAGGCTATGCCCTTCTCTTCCAAAAAGTCTTTATACTGTTGAAGATTTTTATTTTTGCGTCCCAGAATAGCTATTTGTTGATTACCTTTTCCACGTTCATTTTCTACAAATTTCCAAACAGCCCTCGGGCCTCCGCAATCTCCCTTGTCCTTGTACGAAAGGGCGCATATTTCTGCGTTTCCGGGATTAGCAGTAAGATCCTGCCTTTCTTCTTCAGGCAAATGTTTAGTTATGCAGTTGGCGAGATCTGCAATATTCTCTTTATTCCGAAAAGTCTTTGACAAACGGAGCAGATTATCATTAGTTTCGCTTACATTAAATTCCTTTTCAAAATATCTGAATGCGCCCGGCGTGCTTCCCCGAAATCCGTAAATTGCCTGCTGAGGATCTCCCACGGCGCATACCTCAGTATCATCTCCGCCGAAAAGGAGTTTTATCAAAACGCCCTGCGTATGGTTAGTATCCTGATATTCATCCAGAAAAACATAGCGGTATTTATCTCTATAGGCCTGGGCGATGGACGGGAATGCGGATACCAGCCTTAAAGCATAGACTGTAAAGTCTCCATACTCAGCCAGCTCCTCTTTCTCTTTCAGGGCCGCATATTGCTTTGAAAGGTATATTACTAGTTTCCTAAGTTTTGCATTGCAAAGAAGGGTTTTCAAATTGGCTTTAGCATCTTTATCTTCTGAAGTTTCCAAAAGCCGATTAAGCGAATCAATCCAGCGATCGTTCCAAACTTCCGTACTTTCGACGGCCTCTTTGAAACTGAGATGTTTTTCATCTATAAGGAAGTTGAGGGCCCCACCGGTAAAATCTTTTATCTCTGTTTGAAGATCTTTGAAATATGAGTTTGCATAGGGAGTCAATGAAGGAAGGGTGTAATTTGGATTTTCCTCCGCGATCTCATCAAAACACTCGTTGATGGAATCCGAATTTTCTTCCATCACGTTCGCTATACACTGGCAAATCCCCGCATCCGACAGCGGCGCCATTTGCGGTTCTACTCCAATCAACAGCCCGTACTGCCTGACTATGCCCTCTACGAATGCGTCATATGTCTGAACCCTGATGGCTCCATCCCTTGATTCCGACGCTTCGGCAGATCTGCTGGCCAATTCCAACGAGGCCTTTACGGTAAAAGTCAAACCTAAGATGGACTGGGGGCGAACTCCTTTTTCGAGAAGATATTGGATGCGCTTTATAAGCGTTGTAGTTTTTCCGCTTCCTGCGCCGGCAACTACCAACAGATGCTTGGCATCAGAATGCATGATTTTATCCTGCTCATCTGTATTTTTATTCATCGTAATCTTCCTTAGTACCGTTCACTTTTTCCGCCATGCCGTATATTGTCATTGCCTTTTCTATGAGGTGGTGAGCGCTGTCACCTTCGTCTATTTCCCTCATTTGAATCTGCAATGCATTCACATACCTGACCGCATAGAAGAACTTGGCAAACATGTAGAAAACCCACGGCAGCCAGGTTTCCTGATCTTTTTCATATCCTCTTTCGGTTTTGCCCTGGATATTTAGGGCTCGTAGCACGCGATTGTCTGATTCTATGGCCGCTTCCGGCATAGATCCCGCAATAGGCGTGCCCTCCCGCACATCTCCTTTCTTTGTCAGAGGCTTTTTCCGATCGTTCTCGGCCTCATTAAATTTTGTTCCAGATATGTCGAATATGCATGGCTGATAATAATGTTCGTAGTTATAATCGCCCTTATTGGCGGGGGTCATATCTTTAGATGAAGCGGGGTATGGCTCCTTTTCCACCGAAAACAGCATTGACCTGGCTGCGCGATCTCCATATTTCTTTTTTGTTTCAGAACTCTTATTGAAGTGTAAAAGCAGCTGATAGCAGAATAACTGCAGATCGGAAACATCTTTTATGCCATTGCAGTAGCTAGACCCTGTCTTATAGTCAATCACATAGGTTTTACCTCCCTCGCGCCTCTCCAAGCGATCAATTGTGCCTGTCAAGCAAATCTTCTTACCTTTCACCGATGCCAGACCTTCAAAATTCCCAAGGATTTCCATAGCCTCAATAAATTCGTCTTCAGTAAAATCCATGCCTCTAAAGGCGTCGCTCCGTTTTGCCATTTCATAAATGTTTTCAATAGTGAAGTTTGCTTCTAGACGCTGCTCTGCAAATGCTTTTTCCAGAGGAGGAACATCCTTTAATTCAGAAGGGCAAGCTTCTGATTTTTCAGGATCGCAGGTAGTGGCAAAATATGTAGCCAAATTAGCCATGGCTTTTCTGGCTTTTCGTTCGTAGTTTCCCCTATCAAGGCTGCTCAGGTCGGCCTGCTCATCCTGCAGCTCTTTAAAGTGCTTTAGCAACTCCTCTTTAAGTTGCTCTTCCCTTTCGCTGCGATCTTTCCCTTCCTCAGTCGCCCATTGCGCGCAAGCGTGAATAGTAGTCCCAAACTGCATCTGAGATTCAGACTTTGTAGGCCCCTCATTATTTTGAAGGGTTTGTCTGACGGGAGTGTTCCAAATTCCATCTACACCTGAAGGCTTCAGATATATATTCTTTCCCGAATCTTCATTGGAGCACTCAGGCTTTGCGGCACGCGTGAAATTCCAAGATTTCGGATCGGCTTTTTCCACCCCGGCTCGCATTAGCATTCGTAATGCGTTAGCAGCGTCGTCTGCCATTTCCGAGTTCCCTTCTAAAATTGCCTTTGCCAATTTGGATCTGCAGTATGCCGCCATTCCTTCGGTCGTAAGGCGTCCTAGCTCCAGCTCGGATTGACTGTTTGGGAAGAATGGGCAGGTGCCCCCTATCGCAATAAGGGAATTTACGCCATAAAACGGGGCATGTTCCTGATCGGAAACTGCCAAAAATACGGTTTCCCCATCGGATCTGGAAGAAGCTACTAAGAAGCTACGCCAATTCGAGTATTTTTCCTCAACTTCAAAGCGATCCCTAACTTCTCGTACATCTTTAGGAAGAAATCGGGGGGCTATTTTGTCCACACGGTCTTTTGTAGCTACAGCTTCCAGAAGGTGGGTATCAAATAACTCTTCTATAACATATTTATCCCAGACCTTTTCCTGCACATCTGCTACCCATACCTTTTTGTACCTTTTCGACTGCAAGCCTGAGGGCGAGGAAAGGGTGATTCTGTCATCTTTGGGCGCGACCTGGGCTAAAGAATCGGACTCTATATAAGAGTTGGATACCCGTTTCAGAAAGTTCGGAATGCTTTCCCCTTCTTTGCCCGTATCCGCTAAATCTTGAAGGCGTATAAGCTGATCCAGCCACTCGTTGACTTCGACGGATTTTGCCCCTCCCTTAAGAGCGCGACTCTGCCACTTGTAGCGAAGTCCGCACCCCTCCCAAAGATTGCAGAAAAGTTCCGGAACGCTGTTTATATCCTTGGCCTTATCCAGTAATTCGAATAACGTCTCAAAATCCCGGAAATTGTTCCTCTTTTCGCCATCGGCTTCCAATGCTTTGAAAATCTTTTCCCTGTCGGAAGGGTTAATGAGAAGAAAAGCAAAAAATGCCTCGAGGTTTTTGTCCTTTTCTGCGACCTCGGTCCAGTCAAGCCACTTTTTAAAGGCTGAAAACTTTTCAAAAATATCATTAGGCTGCCCACTATCTTGATTTCGCGCTGATGCCAAGGACGATAGGACAGCCTGAAAAATATTTTTGGCAATAAAAATCTGCGCAGTTTTCGCACTTTCAAACAGGGGAGACTGAAGCGCGGCTACTGCCAGGGAAAAGGCATTTTGACGCATAGCCTGAACCGATTCCTGCCCCGAAGCGTAATAGGCCAGCTGCATAAGCGCGAGCATTCCCTTAATTATTGGGCTGTCTTTAATTGACTCGTCATTAACGGCGGTGTACTTGAATGGAATGCCATCCCTATCTAAATCTTCCCCAATCCTTTTTAAGAAGGCATTGTCGTTGGCGACTACGGCCAGATCCCCCCATTCCTTTTTCTCTTCAATTTTGCAGCTTAAAATCTCGTTTTTAAGCAGGGCGATCTCTTCTTCTTCAGATTTAGTTATTACATATCTGAAAGAACCAAGAGGCGCGTACCCTTTTGCGGTTCTAGCCGCCTCTTTGATAGGTGTTCCCATAAATTGGAACCATGATCCTATATTCTTAGACGTATCTTGCAGGAATTTCGCCTCAGGCACATCCTCATTCTCCAGCGAATATGGACCTTCGAAGTTTTTCGTTTCCAAAATTGACAAGACATCAGGGAAGGCGCCTTTGTAATTTTGTACCGATTCATCGTCATTTCCAACGAATATGAGGGGGACTCCCTTTAAATGCAATGCTTCCAAAAGATCAAAAGTGGCCAAATTCAAATCTTGGCAGTCATCGACTACAACGAGCTTTGGAAGGTTTCCATCCATATATCCGGATTCAACTTTTCTCTTGCATTCGAGCAGCATGTAGGAATTGTCATAGTAATTTGGATAGTTCTCCTCAATAGAAGCAACATACCTAGACCTGAGATCCTGCACAATTTCCCAGCTAAGGCACGCATGCCGCCTTCTGTCTTCTTCCAATTCAAGGTCTTTCAAATTGTTTTCAAACCCAACAATGTCTTTATCTTCAAGTCCGATGCCCAATTCGCTGAATCTTGCAAAAATTTCCCTGAGCTTGGTTATAAATTGGGGAGCCAGAAATACCTTCTCGAATTTGGAATCCGTAGTGGCGCCAATCTCCAACTGAGAATTGTCGGAATGGATGTATTCTCTCAGTTTCATACATATGCCGCCAGAATTGCTTTCATTCCCTGCGCTTACCTGCACTACAATTTTCTTTATTACCTCGGAAATGAGCTTAGTTTGATCGGAAACGTCCAAGAGCCGAATATTTTCATTATTTTTTTTCAAAAGCGCGAAGGCCAGAGCCGCAGGGGTTTTAACAGGTCTGGGATCTGTGGCGTAAATCCCGGTTTCATGGGTCAAAAGCTTTGAAAGTACCTTATCGCTTAGAATGTCTACAGCTTCACGGCTCCATGGAGCTACCATGAAAGCAGCGCCTTTAAGGACTTCCTCTTTATATTTTTCGAGTATTTCTTCGCAAAGACTGGTTTTCCCTACTCCGCATCTTCCCGAAAAGCGAAGCGCCCCCCTTTTTTCTATGGCCTCCTGAGCCTTTTCAACTGCCTGGTCTAAACTTAAAGAATTGGACATAGTCCCCCTTCAAAATGCATTTGTGGAATATTCTACTTACAAAGAGGTATAAAAAACGGTAAGAAAACAGCTGTCTGTAATCGACTACATCGAAGGCGAAGAGCGGCCCTTTTCACAGCTTCGCTTTAACGCCAGGGATGCTGTAGCATTCTGCCAGCTCCCCTATATGCATATGCCGGATTTCATACCGAAATTCGTAGAACAGGGCGAATTGGACGACTTCTTTAGACAAGAGGCTTCATGGACTTTTGAAACCCCTGTAGGGGAAGATATTTCCACTAAGTCCGCATCCGCCCCTCAGCCTTTGGTAAAGCCCAATCCGGTACCGATAAAGGACTTGTTGAGAAGAGAGCTTTACCACTCGATGGTGTATGACGTAGTGAACCCGGACCTTTGCATAGACATGGTAAGGGCTCTCGGTGAAAGTCCCAGGTTCAGGGAAGTGAGGCTGTCAAACTTAGTCGAGCCGGAGGATAAAAGCGATCCCGAAAGGTTTTGCGCCCTTACAGCCGACCTTGGAAACGGAATATTATTCATTTCCTTCAGAGGTACAGACAGCACCGTGCGGGGCTGGAAAGACAACTATGAAATGGGATTTTTGTGCCCTGTCCACTCCCAGAAAGTCGCAGCCACTTATTTTTCGCAGCTGCTTCAGTCCTGGCATGGGGCGGTGATACTTGGCGGCCACTCCAAAGGTGGAAATCTTGCAATCTACGCCTCCAGCGTATGCCCTCCGGAAGTGCAGGACAGAATTTTAGCCATTTACTCTTTGGACGGCCCCGGGTTCAACAGCGATTTTCTGCAAACCAAAGGATTTAAAAGAATAGAGGCGAAGATCCACAAAATAGTCCCGGAATTTTCCTTTATAGGTTCCCTTCTGGACTCGAGCGTCCATTATTCCATAGTAAAAAGCAACGCTTCGGGAATAAAGCAGCACTACCCGATAAGTTGGCAATTCAAAAAAAACCTGCAATTTAACACGGCCGAAAAAATCGCTCCCCTTGCAGCTTATATAGGTTCCACTTTCAACAGATGGATAAATAAATACGATGCTGCGGGAAAGAAAGTTTTTATAGATACCCTTTTCGATTCAATTGCCGCAGCCGGATATACGGACTTTGACGACATCTTTTCGGATTTCAAGGCGGCCCTGCCGCGCCTTTACAGGCAGTTTCGCACTCTTCCTCCAAGCCTTAGGGAATCAATGGTCCAATTCTTCCAGGATCTGGCCAATATCGCCTTTTTTCAGCTTCCTCTCGTAAAGGCGTTTGCCCATAAAGAGGTTGGAACTAAAGATTAAGATAGAAATTATGAGCGATAGGGTAGAAGCCCTGGTAGGAATGATATGCGTCCTGATAGGCTTGGCCGGATCCATAGCGATTGCGCTTCATAACCTGCTTTTCCATGGAGGGGAGAGACTGCTTGGACTGGCGGCAATAGCGTCTGCAATATGCCTATTTATAGATTTTTGGGTTTGGGTGGGAACCTATAACCAGGTCCCCCGCAAACACAGGGTAAAAGTTAAAAAGAGAAAATACTAAGCATAAAAAAATCCCAGAGCAATCTGGGATTTTTTTGAGCCGTCTTTACTTGGCTACATCCCCAACCGTTACGGAAAGGGTGGCGTGATCAGACCCGCTGCTCTGGGCTATAGCTTTTCCGCTTTCGCTGGCCTCTATGGAAACCTTTGAAGAGGATGAAGAGGAGGACGAAGAGGAAGAGCTCTTTGAAGAGCTGCTGGTGGACGAAGAAGAGGAAGAGGAAGAAGAGGTTGAAGGAGACTGAGCCTTAACGGAGACTACAACCGCATCCTGAGTTGCATCATACTTTTCGAGATCCTGGGAAACCTTGACATCTTCGGTCTTGGTCCAGGTGTCGGTGAAGGTGTAGCTCGTCTTAGTGCCGTCAATATCAACGGTGGCTACGGCAGGTCCATTTGCAGTGGCCTTCATATCAATGACCTTGGTGAAAATCGTGGCAGCCTGTGCAGCCTGCTTTGCTTCAGCCTTTTTCTCAGCCATCTTCTGCTGATCCTGGTACTCATTGATCTTGCGGGCCATATATACAGAGAAGCCTACGATCAAAACGGCTACGGCTATAATTGACAAAACTAGAACCGCAACCCATTCTACTTTCGGCTCCTGAGCTTGGGGCTCAGTGGCCTGATTCTTTTCATCTGCCATATTTTCTCCTTATCTCTAGAAAAATAGAGCAAAAATAATACATTGTAATATTACCTTTTTAGGATCTTGTTTGTGTGTTTTTTACCAAAATCTAAAAAGTTAATTAATGTTTAAGACTTGAACAAAAATTAGATATTGATCTACGTTTCCGTATTTGATATCATAATTTCCACGGATATGGTCCGTTCGTTGGAGACCTGCCTGAGTGGTCGATAGGGGCACCCTGCTAAGGTGTTGGCGGCTTGCGCCGCCCGGGAGTTCGAATCTCCCGGTCTCCGCTTTTTTCAAGCTTTTTCTCCCTTTCGGGGGAGTTCGCGTACCTTTTCGGGATCTTCATATACTTTTCCAGGCTCCTTTTCAGTTTCAAAGAAGGATTCGCTCGCTTCTTCAAACCATTTCCAGTCATTGGGGAGGCTGTCTTGGTAGAAGATGGCCTGAACCGGGCAGACGGCTTCGCATGCCCCGCAGTCTATGCATTCGTCAGGATTGATGTACATCATCCTTTCGCCTTCATAAATGCAATCTACGGGACACACTTCCAGACATGATTTGTCCTTCACGTCTACGCAAGGGTAGGCGATGACATAGGTCATTTCTCCTCCAATCCCACCAGAACGGGTTCAAGAGCCAAATCTATTTCAAATTTTTCCCAAACCGCTTTCTTTATTTTGTCTGCAAGCTTCATTACATCCCGGCTTGTAGCCGATCCCCTGTTGGTAATGGCCAAGGCGTGGGAGGTGGAAAGAGATGCTTTCGCATTCGGATCTGTTTGCAAAGGGTATCCCTTTTTAAATCCGGCCTGCTCTATCAGCCATGCGGCCGAAAGCTTTACCATGTCTTGAACATGAAACTTCGGGGCATCTTGCGGAAGCAGCATCGCCTTTTGGCGCGAAACCACGGGGTTTGTAAAAAAGCTCCCGCAGCTTGCCCTGTCGGGATTTGGAGAATCGGGAATGGGGATTTCCTTCAAACGTTCCGGCATCATGTTCGCCATAAGCTTGGATTTATAGCGAACGGGGTCTTCAAGCATATTTTTCGCGCCTCTTACGCTCAGTACCGCCCTTCTTATATCCCCCAGCTTTTCTACGTATCCCATCGGCTTTTTGAGGTATTCTGCAATGCCTGCGTACTTTATCGGGGCAAAGTTATTGGATGACAGGCAAAAAAGAGCGGAAAGGACCACAAAGCGCGGATTCGGAGCATAAGGCGGCTGAGACTTTATGTCTTCTTTAATCAGGGAGGTCCTGTATCCAAACTCCATGTCGGAGTTTGTTAGAATGCGCGCCTTTTCTTTTTCCCTATCCCACACCTCCACCTCCTTTACGCTTTCCGACACTTCGCTGCCGTAGGCCCCGATATTTTGCACTACGGCGGCCCCCACGGTGCCCGGAACGCCTGACAGGTTCTCAACCCCCTTCAAGCCAAGCTGAACGCAGGTTCTTACGAAATCATCCCAAATTACGCCCGCGTCCGCCCTTATGCAGGTTTTGCCGTTTTCCTTTTTTACGCACTCCACTCCGCCGAACCTGGTCCTTATGACGGTTTCGGAAAATGCCGCGTCAGACGCCAAAGTGTTGGATCCTGAGCCGAGGATAAACAAAGGACCTCTCTCTTCGGAAAGCAGGCTTATGAAACTGGCTTTGCTAGCCGGCTGAAAGAAGCGCTCTATATTTCCCCCCACTTTGATAGTGGTCAGATCGGAAAACTTCGCATTTTTGTAGAAAGATTTTCTCATCGTTCCCCTGCGTAAAAGGATACAAAAAACCGGCCTCAGCCGGGCCGGAGGGGCAGCTCTTAACGAGTCTCTTTGTGGACCGTGGAGGTCTTGCAGCGCGGGCAGTACTTCTTGAGTTCAAGCCTGTCGGGAGTGTTCCTGCGGTTCTTCTTGGTTATGTAGTTGCGCTCTTTGCACTGCGTGCACGCCAGCGTCACCTTGGGGCGGATATCACTGTTCTTGCTTGCCATCTATCCCTCTTGAACAACTTGACGATTTAAAAAGTAGCGGGAAGGAGACTCGGACTCCTGACCTTACGATTATGAGTCGTACGCTCTAGCCAGCTGAGCTATCCCGCCATAAGAGCCTCAGGTGAGAATCGGACTCACGATCTCCTCCTTACCAAGGAGGTGCTCTACCACTGAGCCACTGAGGCGTGGTGGGTGCAGGATTCGAACCTGCGAAGCTTCCGCGGCTGATTTACAGTCAGCTCCCTTTGACCACTTGGGAAACCCACCGCTGCACTCAAAAGTGTACTCTGATATTAAAACATATGCAAAGAAAACTATCAAGTGCAAAATACTTGAAATAGTGAGAATTTAGTGCAAAAATTGCCGGAGTGCTATGCACTGGTTGAATGTCTGAGTGGTCTAAAGAGTACGCCTCGAAAGCGTATGAAGCTTATGGCTTCCGGGAGTTCGAATCTCCCTTCAACCGCCAAGTTCTTCTTTGCGCCTCACCGCCCTGGTGATGCGGGCTCGATCTTTGAGCATATCGTCTTTTGGATATTCCACTTTTTCAAGCGTTAATCCATGGGCCGGGGCCAGAGGCGGAAAGTCCCTAGATAGCGAAAATTTCTCCAAAAACCAGTTTTCAGGTTTTTTATTGGCTGCGACGCAAATTTGGGCCCCTACCAAAAAACGCACCATTTTTCGGGCAAAAGCATCCGAACGTATGGTAAATTTGATAATCCCCTTTTCGCAGCCTTCCGTTTCCCTATGCCAACAGGCCTCTTCAACTTTTCTTATGGTGGTGCCTCCGGGATTTGGGAGGGCGAAGGATGCAAAGTCTTTTAAACCCACAATGTTGGATGAGAGGGAATTTAGAAGATCCAAATCCGGGGTGAAATTTAAATCCCACACGAATCCATTGAGCAAAAGCGCCCTCGAGCTTCGCCCGGGAGAGCACCTGTAAACATAAGTGCGGCTGAGGGCGGAAAATCGTGCGTCAAATCCGGCGGGAGCCGGTTCTATTTTTCTTAAAACTATGTCTTTTCCCAAAAGGCAGTTTAGCCGGTTGGCAAGGTAGTAAAAGTCTGAAAGCCGTCCATTCAAATCGGGCAAATCCGCATGAAAAATCTGTTCTTCGGCATGGACTCCGGCATCAGTTCTGCCTGCCGCCTGAATTTTTATTTCCGACCTTAAAATCGTAAAAAGAGCTTTTTCTATCTCCCCTTCCACGGTTCTTTGACCAGCTTGTCTGGCCCAGCCGTGGAAAGATGAGCCGTTATAAGAGCATTCAGCCTTTATGCGCATGATTCAATAATAAAAAAAGGGGGGATTTGCCCCCCCAAAGAAAGGAAAAATTACTTTTTCTCTTCTTCCTTTTCTTTTGCAGATTCATTCTCCGCTTCGGATTTTTCTTCAGCCTCTTCGGCCGTTTCTTCCTTCACGGCCTCTCCGGCTTCCTCCATGGGCTTTTCTTCTCCCACGGCTGCGGCATCCTCTGCCAGCCTCATGGCGCTTTCCGCCTCTTTAAGGGAGGCATTCTTGGGGCTTTCAGTGGTCACAAGGCTGATAATGGCCATAGGGGCGTTATCTCCGGTTCGCGGGGAGATTTTAATTATCCTCGTGTATCCGCCTTCTCGCCCTTCCATACGGTCGGCGATATTGGTGAAAAGTTTGTGGACCACGGATTTGTCGCGGATTAGGCGCATAACTCTCCTGCGATCGGCAAGAGTGCCTCCCTTTGCAAAGGTTATAAGCCTGTCGGCCAGGGGCTGGAGCCTCTTGGCGCGGGGCAGAGTAGTAGTTATCTGCTCGTGCTTGAAAAGGCTGGTGGCCATATTGGCGAGCATGAGCCTCTCGTGAGCCGGACTTGAGGCCAGGCGAGGCCCTTTTTTCGGTTGTGGCATTATCTCTCCTTTTAGAGACTACATATTCTCATCGTTATCTTCTGGACTGTCAGGACTATAGAAAGACATATCCTTTTCAAGGTTTCTTCTGTCGAAGCCTTCAGAGGACGCCCTAAGAGACAAGCCCAATTCAGCCAGCTTTTCCTTGAGTTCGTCTACGGATTTGATTCCGAAATTGCGAATTTCCAGGAGATCCTGCTCGCTGTGGCTAATCAACTGCTCTACGCTTAAGATCCCCTCTCGCCTGAGGCAGTTGTAAGAACGCTGGGTCAAATTGAGGTTTTCTATGGGAATGACGTTCTGACCGTTGTACGATCCCCTCGCCGCTCCCAATTCCACTCCCTCCGCAGAGCTGTTCAGGTCTTTGCATAGACCGAAAAGTTCTACTAGGGTAGATCCGGCCGAGGCCATGGCGTCTCTGGGAGAGATTGAACTCTTGGTTTCCACGTCCATTATCAGGCGGTCAAAATCCGTGCGCTGCTCGACCCTGGTGGCCTCAACTTTGTAGCTAACCTTCAATACGGGGGAATAGATTGAATCTATCGGGATTCGTCCGATTTCCTGGCCTTCCTGCTCGTTCATCTCGGCAGAGACGTATCCCCTCCCCCTTTCAACCGTGAACTCCATTTCAAGGGATCCGTCTTCAGCCAAAGTGGCAAGATGATGATCAGGATTGCATATGCTTACCCCTGCAGGCGGAGTAATGTCTCCAGCCTTCACTTCTCCGGGGCCGCTTTTGTGCAGATACATCACCACGGGTTCGTCGTACTCATTTGTCAGAGCTATGCCCTTGATGTTCAAAATAAGCTCTGTCACATCTTCCTTGACGCCCTGAATGGTGGAAAATTCGTGAAGGACGTTTGCTATACGGATAGAGGTGACGGCCGCCCCGGGAATGGAGCTCAAAAGGACCCTGCGAAGCGAATTGCCCAAAGTATAGCCGAATCCAGGTTCCAGCGGCTCAATGGTAAAGCGTGATCGTTGGGGACTAAGTACTTGCTCAGCCACCGTCGGACGTTGTGCAATAAGCACCTTTTCAATCCTTTCGATCTAGACCGGATACAGGCCGGCCTGTATTTTTAGCCAGATTTTTCTCGTCTGATTTAGACACGACGGCGCTTCGGGGGCCTTACGCCGTTGTAGGCCTGAGGGGTCACGTCGGTTATGGATCCCACTTCCAGGCCTGCAGATTGGAGGGAGCGGATGGCGGTTTCCCTGCCGGATCCCGGCCCCTTCACAAATACGTCGACTTTCCTGACGCCCTGCTCCATGGCCTTTCGGGCTGCGGCTTCGGCCACCATTCCGGCGGCGAAGGGAGTGGACTTTCTCGAACCCTTGAAGCCGACGTCTCCGCCGGTAGCCCAGGCCAAAACGGCTCCGGAAGGATCGGTGATAGAGACTATAGTGTTGTTAAAAGTAGATTTGATGTGCGCCTGCCCAATGGGTACGGACTTGTGGATCCTACGCTTTGTTTTGTGCACAGATTGTTTAGAAGTAGCCATTAATCCTCAATTCCAATTGCCAAATAATTACTTTGTGGCTTTCTTCTTACCAGCCACGGTGTGCCTCACTCCCTTGCGGGTGCGGGCGTTCGTCTTGGTGCGCTGTCCGCGCACGGGCAGGTGGTGCCTCCAACGGAGGCCCTGGTAGCAATTGATTTGGATCTTGCGGCGTATATCGGCCTCTACCTCTCGACGAAGATCTCCTTCTATCTTGTAGTTGTTTTCCAGATAATCGCGCAACGCAATCAGCTGATCTTCTGTGAGATCCTTCACGCGGGTATCGGGATTTACCCCGGTGGCTTCCAGGGTTTCCTTGGCCCTCGTGCGCCCTATGCCATAGATATAGGTGAGGGCGATTTCGATCCTTTTTCCATTGGGGATATCAACTCCGGCAAGACGTGCCATTTCGTTGTCTTTCCTTATATACGGAGGTTATGCACCAACCTTCCGCTTTAAAGCGGCTCAAGCCTCCGCGCCTGAGGTACAAAAAGGTAACGCCCTTTAAGCGGCTGATGCCCTATTTTCGCAAAGTGCGGAAGTTTATCCTTGCCTCTGTTTGTGGCGCGGATTGGTACAAATCACCATGACTATGCCATGGCGGCGAATTATGCGGCAATGGCTGCAAATTCGTTTGACACTCGGTTTGACTTTCATGGGTATACCCTTACTTGTAACGATAAGTGATGCGTCCGCGAGTCAGATCGTAGGGGCTCATTTCTATCACCACCCGGTCTTGAGGAAGTATGCGGATATAGTTTTTCCTGACTTTACCCGAGATGGTGGCGAGTACTATATGCTTATTTTCAAGTTCCACTCGAAACATCGCATTCGGAAGGGCTTCCACAACCCTTCCTTCAACCTCTATCACGCCATCTTTCGACATATTCCCTCGCAGTTTCCGAAAAGAGCTCCACGTGCACACACACTTCTATATAATTCTATCATAAAAAAATACTAATTTTCTATAGCTTCTCGGATAGCCTTCGTAACGCTGGCCACATCCCCCTCCGCATTGACCTTTTTGAGGAGGCCCTCATTGCCGTAGTAGTCGATTAGAGGCTTGGTTTCCCTTGCATAGATTGCAAGCCTTTCGGCTATGGCTTCAGGCTTGTCGTCGCTTCTTCCCTCTTCCCGGATTCGCTTTTGTATGCTGCAAGATATGACGTCTTTATCCGCTTCAAGAAGGATTACGGCATCAAGCTTTTTTCCGTTCTTTTTAAGCCACTTGTCCAAATCCTCGCTTTGTTTCGCATTTCTGGGGTAGCCGTCTAAAATCCATCCCTTTTGGGCGTCCGGCTGGCTGAGGCGGTCAAAAACCATTTCTCCTGTCACCTCATCGGGTACCAGCTCGCCTTTTTCTATGTAGGCAGACACTTTTTTCCCGAGATCGGTCTTTTCGGCTATATTCTTGCGGAAGATTTCCCCGGTGGAGATGTGGGGTATGTCGTAAATGCGGGCCAGATCGTCTGACTGGGCTCCTTTCCCCACTCCCTGGGGCCCCATGATTATTAGGTTCATTTTTCCTTTCATTCGCTTTCGACGGGAATCGGTTCGGAAGGTACGGGCTTTGGAACCAAAAAGCCCTTGTATTGGAATTGCCTGACCTGGGCGGCGGCCTGGCGAAGGGTGTCAAGCCCGACTCCTGCGATGATGAGGATGGTAGTTCCTCCAAAGGGAAGGCTGGTACCCAGGTCCAACGCCCTTATGAGCATGGTCGGGATCAAACACACGAACAGCAGATATATGGATCCCACCGTATCCAGCCGGTTCATTACAAAAGACAGATATCTGCTGGTTTCGTAGCCCGCCCTTATGCCCGGGACGAACCCACCGTACTCCTTCATGTCGTCTGCGATGTCGTTACTGTTAAAAGTGATGGAGGCGTAGAAGAAGGTGAAGAAGATGATCATGAAGGCATAAAGGACTATATACCAAGCCGAAGT
Source organism: Aeriscardovia sp. (assembly GCA_017632855.1). GTDB lineage: Bacteria > Actinomycetota > Actinomycetes > Actinomycetales > Bifidobacteriaceae > RGIG1476. Next base: position 7,089 of record JAGBQM010000010.1, on the reverse strand, counting down.
CGTCACTCCAAGGTTTCTGTCCACCCACTTCACCCAGCTTTGCTCGGTATTTCCAAATTGTGCTATCAAAGTGGGAATGGCAAGAATTGAAGAGGCGAAGATGGGAGGTATCACTCCCGACATGTTTATCTTCAGGGGGATGTAGGTAGAAGTCCCTCCGTACATCTTTCTGCCTATCATGCGCCTTGTGTATTGCACAGGCACTCTTCTTTGCGATTGCTCGACAAAAATGACGAAGATTATCACGGCAATCAATACGGCCAGAACTATCGAGAATTTGAGCCAGTTGTCATAACGGCCGATATCCCAAAGCTTTGGAAGAAAGCCTGCGCAGATGGAGATGAAGATGAGGACGCTCATGCCCTGGCCTATCCCTTTTTCGGTAATAAGCTCTGCCATCCACATTATCAGGCCGGTTCCGCCAGTCATAACCAGCACCATCAGAATAAGGGAAAAGATGGAGTTGTTGGGAATTACGCTTTGCGAACAGGAGTAGTTAAACAGGGCTCCGCTTTTGGCTGTGACTATTATGGTGGCAGACTGCAGGATGGCCAGGCCTATGGTCATGTACCTGGTGTACTGGGTAAGTTTGGCTTCTCCCGCCTGCCCCTCTCGGTGCAAGGCTTCGAAGCGCGGTATTACCGCCCTTAAAAGCTCCACCACAATGGAAGCCGTTATATACGGCATAATTCCCAGCGCAAAGACTGAAAGCTGCAGGAGAGAGCCTCCGGAAAACAAATTAATAAGGCTCACGAAATTAATGCTTGAAGTCTTGGCTAAGCAGGCATGAATCACCCTATAATCCACTCCGGGAGTCGGAATATAGGCGCCGATGCGATAGATAATTATTATGCCTATGGTAAAAAGGATTTTATTTCTCAGCTCTTTGGTTCGAAAGGCCTGAATCAGCGTCCTCAAATTCTCTCCTAGTTATTCGGATTAAAAATATAAAAACTCCCGTCAGTCTTAAAACTATAACGAGAGTCTTTAGATTTATTTGGATTCTTCTACGCTTCCGCTGGCGGCCTTAATCTTTTCGGCAGCTGCCGCAGAGACCTTAACGCCTTTCACGGCAAAGGCTGCCGAAGCATCTCCTTGAGCTAAAATCTTGGGAACCTGTCCACGGCGCAAAATGCCCGCTTTTTCCAGACTCTCTTCGTCAATGACTCCCCCCTTGGGGAAGGCATTGGAGAGCACGGAAAGGTTTATGGCCAGATATTCCTTGTGGAAGGGGCTTCTAAATCCCCTTTTCTTCGGAAGGCGCATGTAGAGAGGGAGCGCTCCGCCCTCAAATCCGGGCCTGACTTGATAACGGGCTTTGGTACCCTTGGTTCCCCTGCCTGAAGTCTTGCCCTTGGAGCCTTCTCCCCTGCCCACGCGCTGGGGGGCCTTTTTCGCCCCGGGAGCCGGGTGCAGATCTCCTATCTGCAGGATTTTTTCTGTCATTACTTTTCCTCCACGCGGACGAGATGGGCGACAGTCCTCAGCATTCCGCGGTAGGCCGGGCTGTCTTCAATCTCCACGCTCTGGCCTATGCGGTGAAGGCCCAGTGAAAGCGCGGTGTCCTTCTGACTCTTAGTGCATCCGGAAAAACCTTTTATCAGGGTGACTTCTAGCTTCTTCACTCAGCTTCGCCTCCCCTGTATTCGGAGCTTTCCTTCTTAGCCGCGTCCTTTTCATCCTGAAGGGCATGCAGAATGCTGGCGGGAGCCACTTCGCGCAGGCTCAGCCCCCTGCGGTTGGCTATCTCAATAGGATCCTCCAACTGCTCCAGGGCGTTAATGGTGGCCCTGACGGTGTTTATGGGGTTGGAAGAGCCCATGGACTTGGTCAGGATGTCGGAAATGCCTGCGCACTCAAGAACGGCTCGAACGGATCCGCCGGCAATAACGCCGGTTCCGGGGGCCGCGGGCTTAAGAAGGACCTTTCCGGCAGAATCGTGTCCCATGACGGGCTCGGGAATGCTTCCGCGAAGCCTGCACACGGTTATCATGTTCTTCTTCGCTTCGCTCTCGGCCTTGGCTATGGCTGCAGGGACCTCGCGGCTCTTTCCGGTGCCGGCACCTACAGCTCCCCTTCCGTCTCCGACCACTACCAAAGCGGCAAAGCTCATAGTCCTTCCGCCCTTGTGGGTTTTGGAAACGCGATTTATGGAAACCACCCTGCTCATAAGCTCGTCTTTTGCTTCAGAGCGCTCCCTGCGGGCGCTTCTGCGCTTGCGGCGCCGTCCCGCATCCTTGCGGTCCTGAGCTTCTTCTTCAGGGGCAGCGGAAGTGGAGGAAACCTCTTCGGCCTCGTCCTTGACTTCTTCTGTCATATCTTCAGTCCTCCTTCACGGGCTCCGTCTGCAAGCGCCGCTACGCGGCCGTGGTACTTATATCCGTTGCGATCGAAAACAGCGTCGCAGATTCCGGCTTCCTTAGCCTTCTGAGCGAGAAGAAGTCCCACCTTTTTAGCCGCCTCGACTTTGCTGCCTTCAAAATCCTTAAAGGGAGCCTGAAGGGTGGAAGCGCTTACTAGCGTCACCCCATGCACGTCATCTACCATTTGGGCCACGATATTGCGGTTGGAGCGGGTTACGATCAGGCGCGGCTTTTCGGGAGTGCCTGAGACTTTCTTCCTGATGCTTAAATGCCTGCGGCGGCGGGCCGCCAGGGTGCCCTTGCCAAAAACTTTGACCGACATTACTTTCCAGCCTTTCCGGCCTTGCGGCGAACGTGCTCGCCGGCATACCTAATACCCTTGCCCTTATAAGGCTCAGGGGGGCGCAGCATGCGGATCTGGGCCGCGACTTCTCCAACCTGCTGTTTGTTCATGCCGCTCACCGTCAAATGCGTGGCATCGGCTACGGTGAAGGTAATGCCTTCAGGAGCCTTAACGGGGATGTCGTGGGAGTAGCCCAGGGCAAAGTTGAGATCGGGACCTTTGGCAGTGACTCTGTAGCCGGTGCCGATTATTTCAAGCTTCTTGTCGAATCCGGAGCTGACGCCCTGCACTATGGAAGCCACCAGCGCCCTGGCCAAACCGTGGCGGGCGGAAGCGCCTTTCGCGCTCGGATCGGCAGGAATGACCTCGATCGATCCCTGTGACTGCTTAATCTCAATTCCTTCAGGAATGACGCATTCCTGGACGCCCTTGGGCCCTTTGGCCGTAACCTTGTTTCCTTCGACCGTAAGCTCTACGTCCTTGGGAAGGGCGATCGGAAGTCTACCTATATGCGATGCCATCTTGCCCCCTCACCACACATAGGCGACAACTTCGCCGCCTATTCCTTGCCTGCGGCACTCTCTTTGCGTCATAAGGCCGGAACTGGTAGAGATTATCGCTATGCCCAGTCCTCCCAGAGGCTTGGGAAGGTTGTCGCTCTTCGCATACTTTCTAAGTCCGGGCTTGGAAACGCGCTTGATTCCCCTTATGCTGCTTTCCGAATTGGAAGTGTACTTGAGGCCGAGAACGAGGGCTTTGGAAATCCCCTCCCCCTCTACGGCTATGGAAGCTATGTATCCTTCTTTTTTCAGGATCTCGGCAATAGCTTCCTTGAACTTTGAATAGGGAATCGCCACCTGTTCATGCTTCACGGCGCAGGCGTTGCGAATCCTGGTCAGCATGTCTGCGATTGGATCTGTCATTGTCATAAAATTAAAACTTTCTCGTTGCGGTTTCTATTTTCATAGACCTTCAATGGTTTTGGGATCTACCAGCTGGACTTCATAACTCCGGGGAGCTGGCCCTCGTGGGCCTTGTTTCTAAAGCAGATCCTGCACAGCCCGAACTCGCGGTAAACTGCATGGGGCCTGCCGCAAATCTGGCAGCGCGTGTAGGCCTGAACGGGAAACTTAGGCTTCCTTTTGGCCTTGGCTATAAGTGATTTTTTCGCCAATTCTATTCCTCCTTGAAAGGAAAGCCCAGGCGCTTGAACATAAAGCGGGCTTCTTCGTCGGTTTTGGCGGAGGTGACTATCGCTATGTCCATGCCCCTGCGGTGATCGATATTGTCCGGATCAATCTCATGGAACATAGACTGCTCCGTGAGGCCGAAGTTGTAATCGCCCCTGCCATCGAACTGCTTGGGGCTCAATCCGCGAAAATCGCGGATTCTGGGGATGGCCAGGGTGATGAGGCGATCCAAAAACTCCCACATCATATCCTTGCGCAAGGTTACGAAGGCGCCTATCGTCTGACCCTTGCGCAAGTGGAACTGGGCTACGGACTTCCTCGCCTTGGAAATTGCAGGCTTTTGGCCCGTTATGAGGGTAAGGTCGGAAATAGCTCCATCTATGAGTTTGGAGTCCCTTGCAGCTTCTCCCAAGGCCATGGTAACTACTACCTTCTTGATGGCAGGCACCTGCATGGGGTTCTCGTACTTGAACTCACCCTTCAGAGCCGGGACCACTTCATCCTTGTATTCCCGGTACAATCTAGGACGAGCGAACAATTCGGCAGAGTCCACTTCACTCATACCTTGATCTCCTTACCTGATTTCTTGCTAATGCGGGTACGGGTGGTCTTCACCTTTCCGCCCCTCACTTCGCGCTTTATCGACACTCCCACCCTGGTGGGCTTGCCGGTTTCGGGATCCACCAGCATTACGTTGGACCTGTCGATGCTGGCCTCCATTGACACGATTCCGGCTTCCTGGCCTTCTTCCTGGGCGCGCTTGTGCCTCTTGACTATCTGCACGCCTTCTACCACGATCCTTCCATTGGGAAGGACTTTCAGGATTTTGCCCTGCTTGCCGCGATCTTTTCCGTAAATGACCTTTACCAGATCTCCGCTCCTGAGCTTGGCTACCAATTAGATCACCTCCGGAGCCAAAGAAACTATCTTCATGAATTTGCGCTCGCGCAGCTCGCGGCCTACGGGTCCGAAAATACGAGTTCCCTTGGGCTCACTGCCGTTGCCCAAAATCACTGCGGCATTCTCGTCGAAACGTATGTAGGATCCGTCGCGGCGGCGAGTTTCCTTATCGCATCTGACTACGACGGCTTTCACCACGTCGCCCTTTTTCACGGCTCCGCCCGGTATGGCGTCCTTTACCGTAGCGACTATCACGTCGCCCAGGCCCGCATAGCGGCGTTTTGAACCTCCGAGAACTCGGATGGTCAAAATCTCCTTGGCACCCGTGTTGTCAGCCACACGCAGACGTGACTCTTGTTGAATCATTAATTCTCCTTTAGTTGAAACACTACTTGGTGCGTTCCACTATCTTGACCAAACGCCATCTTTTGGTTTTGGACAGGGGGCGAGTCTCCATGATTACCACAAGATCCCCCTTGCGGGCCTCGTTTTCGGGATTATGAGCCTTAACCTTGCTGGTGGAGCGTACGACCTTCCCGTAAAGTGGGTGGGCGCTCTTATGCTCGAGGGCCACAGTGATGGTCTTGTCCATGGAGTCGGAAACTACGTATCCCCTGCGGACCTTGCGCCCGTTACGCTCTTTGCTTTCCACTTTGCTCATGCTTTCTCCGCATCCTTGGCGTCGTCGGGCGCCTCAGAAGTCTCCTTCTTCTTCTTGCCCTTGTCGGTTTCCTTGGGGGCGGGCTCTTCTATGATCCCCAGCTCCCTCTCTCTTAGGAGGGTGTTCATACGGGCTACGCCTTTGTGCAGCTTCTTTACCCTGGAGGAGTTGGAAAGGCTTCCGGTCACGCTCTGGAATCTGAGATTGAAGAGCTCCTCTTTGGCCTTCTTGATGACATCTTCATGTTCCTTGCTGGTCTTCTCCTGCAAAGAAGAGATGGAAAATTCCTGAGTTTTCGCAGCCATTAAGCTTCTCCCTCACGACTGACTATACGGCACTTCATAGGTAGTTTATCAATAGCCCGCCTAAGAGACTCCCTGGCTGCCGCCTCAGGGACTCCCCCTATCTCAAAGAGAATCCTTCCCGGCTTGATGTTGGCAATCCAAAATTCAGGGCTGCCCTTTCCGGAGCCCATCCTGGACTCCGCCGGGTGTTTGGTGAGGGGTCGATCCGGAAAGACGTCAATCCAAACCCTTCCCCCGCGCTTTATGTAGCGGTTGATTGCAATACGGGCCGCCTCGATCTGACGGTTAGTCATATAAGCCGGGGCCATTGCCTTTATGCCAAATTCTCCGAAGGTAAGCTCGTTTCCGCCCTTCGACATTCCGCTCCTGCCAGGGCGGTGCTGCTTGCGGTACTTTACTCTCTTTGGAATCAGCACGTTCCTACTCCTTTACTTCCTCTGCCCCGGTGGGGGTGGGTTCCTGGGCTATGAGCTCGTCGGCGGGAATCTTGGGAGCCTGAGCTGCAGGATCTGAAGTCCTAGGTCGGCGGGGCGGCCTTCTTCCGTCGCGCTTAATCCTTCCGCTTCTGGCGGCCTGGAGCTGCTTAAGGTCAAACTGCTTTTCGGTCATGTCGCCCTTGTAAATCCATACCTTGACGCCAATCTGGCCGTAAGTGGTGCGGGCCTCAAAGAAGCCGTAATCTATGAGGGCCCTAAGAGTCTGGAGAGGTACTCTCCCTTCCCTGTAGAACTCGGAACGGCTCATATCCGCTCCTCCGAGGCGTCCGGAGAGCTTGATTCTGATTCCGTCGGCTCCCGCGGCCACTGCGTCTCTTTGTGCCTTCCTCATGGCGCGGCGGAACATCACCCTGTTGACGAGCTGCTCGGCTATGGACTGGGCAACCAGCTGGGCGTCGATGGCGGGACTCTTGGCCTCATGAATATTGAGCTGTATTTGTTTTCCAATCAGTTTCTCCAGCTCAACCCTTATCTGATCCGCTACCGTTCCCCTGCGGCCGATAACCAGGCCCGGGCGGGCAGTGTAGATATCGACCCTTACCCTTTCCTTGGTGTGTTCCACGAGTATCTTAGACACTCCCGCCCTCTGCAGACGCTCGAAAACGATGCGGCGGATTTTGTCGTCTTCGCCTACAAAATCCCTGTATCTTTCGCCCTTGACGTTGGAAGCGGAGAACCAGTGGCTCCTGTAATATTCCGTTATTCCGAGGCGAAAGCCGAGCGGATTAATCTTTTGACCCATTAACGAACCCCTTCTTCCGAAGAAACCACTACGGTGATCTGGCAGGTACGCTTTAGGATCGCACCAGCCCTGCCCTGGGCGCGGGCGC
>JAGBQM010000009.1 GCA_017632855.1 Aeriscardovia sp. | reverse complement strand
TCCCCTCCGTGCTTTGCCGACCATTCTTCTTCCAGATTGTCGGCCCTGTACCTGCGATGGCATCCCAGGCACTCTACCAAAGGATCGTTAAAGACGGTGACGTGCTTTGAGGCTACCCAAACCTGGGGAGGAAGGATGATGGAAGTGTCTATCCCTTCCACAGAGGCTCGCGAGGTGACCATGTAGTACCACCACTGGTGCTTTATGTTTTCTTTCAGCGCCACTCCCAGGGGGCCGTAGTCCCATGCCGATCTTGTGCCCCCGTAAATCTCTCCCGTAGGAAATACGAAACCTCTTTGTTTTGCCAGCGAAACTAAAGCCTCAAGTTTGTTATCTGCCACAGGTCCCCTTTCTTTTTCATACTCAAAAAAATAATAATGTCAGGTCCAAACCGAACCTGACATTATTTGCAATCCGCTTAGAAGAAATTAGAGCCCGAGCCTGCCGGCTTTCGGCCTTTCGTCTATTGAAGGCATGTCCTTGGCGTCTGCCGCGTAGAACTTCTTCAGATCGGAATAGAGCTTTGTAAGGGCGTCTTTTACGGTGTAGATCATATGTCCGGACTTGTAGTAAGTCAGGGCGATATTACCCTTAAGCTCGTCGGGAAGCTCTATGTGGTCCACGTCGTACTCGGTCTGATAGAAAGGCGTGGCCATATCGTAATAGCCGTTTCCGAGCATGATCTTAAGCTTAGGCTCCTGAAGAATGGCGTAGCACATATCGTGGAGGGTGTTGGGGAAGGGAACGTATCCCCACTCGTCGGCCTTGACGTGGTCGGGGAGCTTATGGGTCCAGACCCAGCCCTTGCCCGGGACGGTGGAAGTCCAGTCGAAGGGGGCGAAAGCGATGCGCTCTTTGTCGGTGTCCCAGCCGAGGGCGCGCCTAAGGTAGTCGTTTACGGTGGCCTCATAGGCGGGGGAAAGGAAGGCGTCGTCTACTATGAAGGTCTGGTCGGAGCTTTCGGGATCCGTGTCGTAGCCGGACACTCTCCCGTCGTACCTGCCTACGACCTTCCCTTCGCTGCGAAGGACCTTCTTGCGGAATCTGCCGTCAGGCACGCGCAGGCTGGAAGAAATCAGGTATTCCTCGCCCAGGCCCGTCATCTGCGAATACTTCTCGGCTATGAGCTTGGCGTCTTCTTTGTCAAGCCTGTTTCCCATGGCGAGGGCGCGCCTGTAGAGCTCGGCGAACTTTCTGGCTTCCTGGGCCCACTCTTCTTCGCTTTCGCCCTTTCCGGCCTTCTTGTGGTACTGGGAAATCATGGCGTAGGTGGGAAGGTAGCCTATGTAATACTCGTCGTTGTCGTCGAAAGTGTAGGAATAGTCAAAGATGCAAGAAATCAGGCACGCTCCGGTGAGGGCGATCCCCTCCTGCTGCATCTTTAAAGTAAGAAGGCTTCCCCTGGTAGTGCCGTAGGATTCTCCGAAGAGGTACTTGGGGGAATTCCACCTGCCGTACTTGGTGCACCAGTTCTTGATGAAAGTCGTAAAGCCTGCGATGTCTCCGTCAACGCTCCACAGATCCTTCTTCGCCTTGTCGGCGATAATGGAGAAGCCCGCTCCGGGGGCGTCAATGAAAACGAGGTCGGTGATGGGCAGAAGGCAGAATTCGTTGTTCTCCACTATCTTGTAAGGGGCGCCCTTCCCTTCGTAAACGTCAGGCAGATCGATTCTCTGAGGCCCGAAAGATCCCATCATAAGGAAAGTGGAAGAAGCTCCGGGCCCTCCGTTGAAGATGAAAGTGACGGGCCTGGAGGCGTCAGCCTTCCCGTCTGCATCCACGGCTTCAAACATGGAGTAAAAGATGCTGGCCGCAGGCTTGACGTCGGTAGTGTCAATCTTAAGGGTGCCCACCGTCGCCTTGTAGTCGATCTTTTCTCCTCCAGCGCTCCATGTTCCCTTCGTAGAGTGCTCTTTGTCAGCAGGGAGATCTTCGGGAAGGATGACGTTCGGATCTTTCGGATCTTTTTTGGCGGCGTCTTGAGTCTTGGTAGTTTCTGTATCGCTAGACATTTCTTAACCTTCTTTTGGCTTAAGCCCCTTCAACGCCTCCAAAGCGCCTAGAGCGCCTGCAATAGGCATTTATAGCGCGCCACAGCACCTTCCTGCCGCAATCCGGCCAGAGCTCCGGCTCAAAATCCAGTTCTGCATACGCGCTTTGCCACAGCATGAAGTTGCTTAGCCTCTTTTCGCCGGAGCTTCTTACGATTAAGTCTAAATCAGGGATGTCTGAATTATATAAATGGCTGGCAAAACTTTTTTCATTGACCTTTTTCTCTCCCTTGGCCAGAATTTCGTTTACCGCATCCACTATTTCGGCCCTTCCCCCGTAATTTAGGGCGAAGACCACGTCTATGACTTTATTGTTCTTCGTAATTTCCTCGGCCTTTTCCAGCTCGTTTATAACCGAGGTCCACAGCCTTGGGCGCCTTCCGGCCCATCTCACCCTCACCCCCCATTCATCCATCTGGTGAATCCTTCGGCGGATGATGTCTCTGGAAAAGCTCATAAGGAACCGCACTTCCGCAGGAGACCTGTTCCAATTTTCGGTAGAGAAGGTGTAGAGGGTAAGGTAGCGCACTCCGGCTTCTATCGCACCTGCAATGGTGTCAAGGACGACGGGTTCTGCGGCTTTGTGCCCTTCGGTTCTGGGCAGGCCCCTCTGCTGAGCCCACCTTCCGTTCCCGTCCATGATGACTCCGACATGTCTGGGAACTTTTCCCTCGAAGCGGGGGATGATCTCCGGATGGGAAAAAGGGGGATCCGGTCGGGAGAGGGAAGTGTAGTCTTCTTGGGCTTTCATATTTTCTCCCTGATTACTTTTAGAGAATTAAGTTTGCGATCCAAATAATAATTTACCCAGTCCTTTACAAGTTTTTCCACTTTGGGATCGCGGCCCCCGCATTTTCCCCACTCTCCCAAAAGCAGGGCGCAAAAAAGATCTTTTTGAGCCTTGGAAAACCGAAGTGAGCCCGGCGCGGCGCATTTTTCACACACCCATCCGCCTTTTTCTATGCTGAAAGAAAGAAAGTCTCCTTGCCTTCCGCACTCCGCGCACGCAAAAATTTCAGGCTTCCATCCCGCATTGGACACGATCCGCAGTTCAAAGGAAAGCAGAATTTCCCATGCTTCCCTCTTCTTTTTGCTAAGGGCCGAGAGAGCCCCCCACAAAAGCAGGTAAGCGCCTTCGTCCCCCTGGAAGGGTTCGAAAAGCTTGTCGCTTACCTCCGTCATAAGGCAGGCTGAAAGATAGGAATCGTAGTCGGAGGAAACCCCCATGCCAAAGGGGGATAACAGCGATGCCTGAGAAAGCCTTGCCAGTTCCCCTCTGCCCTTCCAGTACACCAAAGAATCCCTCATGAAAGGAGAGAGGGCCCCCCTCATGGCTTTATTTTTTTTAATGTTGTTGGAAGCCAACCTGACTTTGCCGTGATTTCTGGTGAGGATGGAAAAAATCCCCCCCGCTTCCCCCAAAGGCCACTGCCTTAAAACTATTCCCTCGTCTTCAAAGAGCATCAGTAGAGGAAAAGCCCCCAGAAGGCCAGGACCAAAAGGACCAAAAGCATGGTGATGGCCAAAATGATGATGTAGCCCATGCCCATCTTGCTTGAGGCTATAAAGTGATCCCTTGACTGCAGAAATTCAATCTGCCTCTGCGTTTTGGGCTTGCTTTTCCCTCTAAACCATCCTTTCAGGCTCATGGCTTCAAAGAGGGAAGTGATGACCATGGACCACGTCCACACCACTACCACGCACGCCGCCTGTATCACGTACCAGCTCCAGTAGACCATGCCCCCTATCTTGGGGGCCGCCCCCCACGCAAGGAAGGCCACCCTTATCACAATTTGGGTGACCGCAGCCACAAAAAGCCAAAGAGCTATGAAGCTGGCAAGGGCCGCAAAGAAAATATCCTTCGCAAAATTGCCCGCAAAGGCTACGGGCCTCTTGTCGTGCTTGCAGAGGGCCGCGATCTTATACCCTAAAACCACCAGGGAGTAAATGGCGGTGACGATTATAAAGAGAATGAGGAGGATGTGGATAACGATGGCGTACCACATTCCCACGGGATCTGAATGCACGACCGGAAGTCCTATGGACTGGTAAATCTCGTGCCCTGCCACCTTCGGGGCCGTCTGCTTGTAGCCCATCACCATTCCAGCGCTCCACGCCAAGGTCTCCTGCAGGTAGTGGTCGGCTAAAGTAGTGTCTCCTGCGGAGCCGTTTCCTATGCGCAGGATGTGGTCCGCGAAGGGATAGTCGCGAAGAACGAAGTTTTCGTTTCCGGCTTCCTGGGCCATCTGCATTATTTTGGCCATTCCATCGACCTGGGAAGTCATGACGTCCTTGGCTCCGTAGGCCAGGAAGGTAGGGATGGCAAAACTTCTGGAATTGAAGGGGTTGCAGTTTCCGTCTTTTAGCCCCAGCCCCGGAAAGTCTATGCTAAATACTTTTCTTACCATTGACTGGTATCCGGGGTTGGCCCCGATTATGGAAAAGTCCTGGGCCCCCACGAAGGCCATGGCCCTTCGGGGTTCGAAAAGCATAGGGGAGGCGAGTATTTGAAAGGCTATCCTGTGATCCATATCGAGGATATAGGGCTCTATCCATCCGGACTCGCTGTCGCAATGAACCCCTATGGCATTGGGGTCCACTCCGGGAAACTTCCTCATCATGTTTATGGCCTGATCGTAGACACGGGCCATGGAGGGGTAGTCGCGGGTGATGGGGGTAGTGTGCCAGAGGGGCTTGTCAATGGTGGCAGCCACAAATCCGGCCGAGGCAAAGTAGTGGGCCTGGTTTTGAAAAGCCCCTGTGGCAGTCCCGCTTCCCGCGCCCGACAGGAATATTATGCCGGGCATTTCCCCCTTGTCTCCTATAGGGTAGTGGAGAAGAAGCCTTATGTTTTGTTTGGCTCCCGTATTTTCCTCTACGCCCGTAAATTCTTCGAGTTTTAAGCCCACCTTGTATTTGCCGGTCGTCAAAGAAAGGGCGCACAACCCCACTCCCTTGGCCTTTTGGGCGGAGGAGCACTTGACGGAATTTGAATCCGGAACCATGTCTACCGCCGTATTGCTGGTCACGGGCTGTATGGTTCGGTTTAAGGGCTTGTCACTCCAACTGACTTTTGCGGCTTGGGAAGCCAAAGCCAAAAGGACCATAAGCACTATAAAAACGCAAAGGGTGCTGGTAAGGCGAAGGCCTGCGGGCCAATAGTACTTTTGTTTTTTATGCGGATTTTCTACAAAGAGCATGGGAAGGCTATTTCTCATCTCCCTTAGGGGAAGAATTTCTCCTGGGCAATCCAAGGAAGCTTTTACTTTGAGCGTGCCTGCGCCTTTGCGCGCTCTTTTTAGGAGCGTAAAGCGGAGCATCTTCAACTTCTGCCGTGGGAGGCTGAATGAAATCGGAAGATGCCTGAGAGGGAGTGTCCTCCAAAGGGGAAGAAAGGGCGGAGGGAAGGGTCTTTTCGCTTTCCTCTTCCGACTTTGAAACCAGCGAGCCCAAATCCGCGTGTTCGGCAGGGGCCTGCAGATAAACTTTCGCCTTTTCCTCCTCAGGCCCTATTTCTTCAACAAACCCCCTTCGCGCGGGGCGCACGGTGGAAGGATCCGGCATCCTGTACCCCAATCGTTTGAAAGATTCGATCCTGTTTAAAACCTGCACCACGCGGTTAAGATAGGCGTCTACGGAGGGCTCTCCGTATCCCCTCCTCCCTTTTCTTTGCGTAAAGACGGTGTCCGACACGTCTATGGCGTCTACATCCATAGGCTCCCTCAAGCGGGTGTCGGGGGGGATGGAAAGGTGCTTGCAAATCGTGTACCATGCGTCATCCATCACCTGATCTACCTGTTGCTTGTCGTAAGAAATGGTTTTTCTCTTCCCCTTGTCAAATCTTTTGCACATGGGGGCCAATTCCCTGGGCTTCAAAGTGAGCGCCAGGCCCAAAGTCTCTTCCATCCACCCCCTTTCGCCCCTGTATTCGACTTCCCAGCGGGTGTGCTTGTCGGAAACCGCTTGTTCAAGGCGCATAAGCGCCCCGTCCACGTCGCTTATCCTGTATCCTCCCTTTTGCAGATCGAAAGAGGAAGTCTGCACGGACTGCTGGCTCATGGCGGGTTTCGGCTGTTCATAAAGCTGATGGGCCCTGAAAAGAAATTCGTCTACCTGGGCCATGTTGTATCCCCACTTGCTTCCGCGCGCCTTTTGTAGGTTCGCTTCCGCTGCGGCACGGGATGGACGATTCTTTTTTCTTCCCATCAGACTCCTTAACGAATGATTTCTACATAAAGGATTTTAGTTTATAAAAATACATGTTATTATGATTACTGATTTGCCCTGGTAGCTCAGTGGATAGAGCACCGCTCTCCTAAAGCGGGTGTCGTGCGTTCGATTCGCATCCAGGGCACTTTTTTATATCCTTTTCGACATTTGGCCCTCGTCCAAGGCGAAGAACCGCGTCTTGGCTCCAAAGTACGTCTGAAGCCTGCGATCGAGATCCCTTACGGCTTCTCCGGTGCGCATCCTTGAATCTTTGTCCACGGCCTCGGAAAGAAAGAGGATCTTCCGGCTTTCTTCCGTGGCTTTTACGCGGGGGGAAATTTTCCAGTTAATGCACCTGCTGGCGGCTCCCAGCCTGTCCATATAGCACACCTCCCCTTCCAAGGTGAGGCTTTCCCTTTTTTCATCTTGGAAGGGATCGCGGCCCCCGCTCAGGCAAAGCCCTAAAAATCTGTTTACTTTGGAAAGGTCCACACCCGAGAGGGGGGCTGAAAAATACAGGGAGACGGCTTTTTCCACTTCTTCCATGGGCCCGAGGGCTTGAAGAGCCTTCAAATCGGCAGCCTCTATTAGAGACTCCAAAGAGCTCTTCGAGCCTTTTTCGGACGTAAATTTTTTGAAGGCTTCCCGCCACGGCTCCAGGGGATTGAATAAAGGAAAGCCCTCCTCCTTCTTTTCCCGCTTTTTTACGCTCTCTACGGCATTTTCAAGCTCGAACTTGGGGTTTTTCATTCCCGGGCAGAAGGGACCGAGGTCTGCCTCCAGGCAAAAAAGGGTAAAACCGGGAAGGAGGGAAAAGACCGCTTCTTCTACATAAATTTTCACTTGCAGGTCTTTGGCGAAATTCTTCCAACCAGTTTCTTTGCCTCTTCTATGGCGTCGTCAAGCTGCTTTTTCGAAGAGAAGGATTCGGCGTATATCTTGTAAATCGCTTCGGTGCCCGAGGGGCGCACCACAAACCATGTATTTCGGCTCTCTACTTTTATCCCCCCGAACTTTATCCCTTCCCTGGTCTTGTCGGTTATGGAAGAAACGGGCTCGGATCCTATGAAGGGGCACTCCACCTGGCCGGGATCCAGCCCTTTTATCGCCTCCCTTACCTCGAGATCTGCTGCGACGTCCACTCTTTGGTACCACGAAGGCCCGAAATCCTTCTCTTCTTCCTTATGCAAAAGGGAAGGGGATTGTCCGCAGGAGGCCATTTCCATCGCCAAAAGATCGGCCACTATTCCGTCTTTGTCGGTAGTCCAAAGAGAACCGTCTCTGCAAAGCAGCGTCATTCCCGCGCTTTCTTCTCCCGCCATGGACACTTTCCCCTCTATGAGAGGATCCACGAACCACTTAAAACCGGCCGGAACTTCCCATGCTCCGGAGCAGTACCTTTCGGCCGCCTTGCGTATGAGGTCGGAAGAAACCACGGTCTTGCCTACCTTTTTGCCCTTCCCCCATTTGCGCCGGGAAGAAAGGTAGGAAACGGCGGAAGCCAGGAAGTAGTTGGGGTTTATGACGCCTTCCTCTTTGTCTATGAGGCCGAACCTGTCTGCATCGGGATCCGTAGCGCACACGAGATCCAGCTTTTCCCATGCGTTTTCTTCGTCCAGCTTCGCCTTTATGCCGGCCATCGCGTCTTTTGAAGAAGGATCGATTCTTATCTTTTCATCGTGATCCAGCGTCATGAAGGACCATGTGGGATCCAGCTTGTCTCTGAGCTGGCTGATGTTTAGGCCGTACCTGTCGTTTATGGCCTCCCAGTAGTCTATGGAGGCCCCCGAAAGGGGATCTACGCCGATTTTCGCCTTGCCGCTTCGGACAGCTTCAAAGTCTATGACTTTGGCCAGATCTTCCACGTACATCTCCCTGTAGTCGAGCTTTTTTATAAAGATGCTCGAAATCGCCTTTTCGAAAGGTATCCTTTCGACTTTTTTCCAGTCCTCCAGAATTTCGTTTGCCCTTTTGGCGATGCGGGAAGTTATGCCTTCGGGAGCCGGGCCCCCCGCCGTCGAATCGTACTTAAAGCCTCCAAATTCGGGAGGATTGTGGGAAGGGGTCACGACTATCCCGTCAGCCATCCTCTCCCGATCCGAGTTGTACTTGATTATCGCCCTCGAAATTACGGGGGTAGGGGTATAAGGCCTTGAATCTATTATGATTTCCACTCCCGCCGCCGTCAGCACTTCTATCGCGCTTCTCCATGCGCATTCGCTTAAGGCGTGCGTGTCTTTCCCTATAAATAGGGGTCCCGCCACGCCTTCTTCTTTCCTGACTTCGGCTATGGCTTTGGAGATGGAAACTATGTGCGCCTCGTTAAAGGACGAGGAGCAAGAGGTTCCCCTGTGTCCGCTCGTGCCGAAGGCCACTCTCTGGGAGGGCTTCGACGGATCGGGAACGAGTTCGTAGTATTTTCTTACCAAAAGATCGGGATTTATGAGATCTTTTTCTTCTGCCGGCTTTCCGGCTCGCGTATATTCCATAAGACAAGAATAGTGAAAGATCTTTAATCCTGCTTCAGGTTCTTCCTCAGATCCCCCAAAGGAATGAAGCCGGTGGCGTCCACTTCCTGCGATCCCTCCGGAACCCGCAGGATTAGGGCTTGCTTTTCTACCTCTACGAGGATCTTGGAGCTTTTGCCCACTACGTCCCCGTCCAGTTCCACAGGAGCTTTTTCCCTAAGGTTCAGCGAGGCCTCCAGCCCTTTTATCTCCCTCATCGTAAAGGCGTCGTTAAGCGGCGGCGTCCCCGATCTCTTGGACTTGGACTCGTAAAACAGGCCGCTTATAAGTTCCGCCCACCCCAGCAGGCCTTTTTGGGTGTCGAGCAGCTTGAAGTCCAGAACCCCGTCCGTGTAGGAGGCCCCAGGCATGAGCTCTAAAAGCGGAATTTTTCCGCAGTTTCCCACAAGAAAGCTCCTAAAGCGCACGTTTGAAAAGCGGACGATTTTTTTCTCTTCATCCTCTACGGAGATGTCTCCGACGTAGTGGGGGGTGATGATGCTTTTAAGCCCCCCTATCACGTAGGCCCCCCATCCCAGGTACTTTTTCAGGGAGAGATTGGTCAGGCCTATCATTTCCGCGTCGGTTCCGATTCCGGAAATCAAAAGGAAACGATGCTTGAAATCCGGATCTTGGGAATCCAGGAACCTCATGCTCCCCATATCTATCTTTTTGGAGCCGTGCGAGACTACTACTCTAAGGGATTCCTTAACATCCAAGGGAAGTCCGACGTTTTTTGCAAAGAGGTTGGCCGTGCCTATGGGCAAAACCCCCATAGGCACCCCGCTCCCGCACAGGGCGCTTCCAACGGTTCTCACCGTTCCGTCCCCTCCGCACGCCACTACTACCTTGGCTCCCCTTTTCAGGGCCTCTTTCGCGCAGGCGTAGCCGTCTTTTTCAATCAGGGTATTTATGAATACCGGAGGCTGCATATGCCTTTGGGCGAAAAATTCCCTCACCGTCTCTTCCACTTTCGCAGCCCTGGGCTTTGAAGGATTGATGATGAAAGCGTAGTCGGCGCTCTGATCGTCTTCCCTGATTTCTATCCTCCGCTTCCTTACCTCCTTTTCATCCCTTTTCTTTTTGGCAAAATTTAGCAATCCCTTGGCCGCGCCCGAAACGGCGGCGAAAGCGAAAACGAAAAATCCAATTTTGAAAATGGCGGATATGAGTAAATGACGCTTTTTGTCTTTCATGTATTGATTTCCCCTCTTTTCTTTCTAATCTATTACAAACCCCCGCTTTAAACATTGCCAGATCGCAAAAGGTGCAGGAAATCGTCTTGTATCATAGCTTTATAGGACAATAGCGAATTGGAGCTTGGAAAATGATAGATATGCAGCTGCTCAGAGACGACCCCGATCTTTTCAGGGTCTCTCAAGGGAGAAGGAAAGAAAGCGTAGAGCTGGTAGACGAAGTGCTGGCTTTGGACAAACTGCGCAGGGACTCTCTGACACGCTGGGAAGAGGCAAGGGCGGAGCAAAAGAACCAGTCCGCGCTGTTCGGAAAAGAAGACAAGAAAGAAAAAGAGAGGCTGGCAAACGAGCTGAAAGCCTTGGCCGAAAAGGTAAACCTTTTAAAGGCGGACGCCGACAGGGCTGAAGAAAAATGGAAAGAAAGCGCATGGCAGCTTAGCAACCTCGTTTCCCGCATGGCTCCCAACGGCGGAGAAGACGACTACAAGATAGTGGAAAAGACAGGCCGAATCCGCGATTTTGAAGAGGAGGGGTTCAAACCCCTAGATCACCTCGCGCTTGGGGAAAAGTGCGGGGGAATCGACATGGCCAGGGGCGCCAAGGTGTCGGGAGCTAGGTTCTACTTCCTTAAAGGAGACCTCGCCAGGCTTGAGCTCGCCCTTGAAATGCTGGGGCTTGAATTTGGAAGGGAAAACGGGTTCGTTCCGACCATCACCCCCACTTTAGTCAAGCCTGAAATAATGGCGGGAACCGGATTTTTAAACCAGCACTCCGAAGAAATCTACCGCCTGAGGGAGCCTGACGACCAGTACCTTGTGGGAACCTCTGAAGTGGCCCTCGCCGGCATGCACGCAGATGAGATACTGAACCTGGAAAAGCCCCTCAAGTACTGCGGATTTTCCACCTGCTACAGAAGGGAGGCCGGAGCCGCCGGAAAGGACACGCACGGAATCATCCGCGTCCACCAGTTCAACAAAGTGGAAATGTTTGTGTACTGCAAACCGGAAGAGAGCGAAAAAATCCACTTGGAGCTGCTGGAAATGGAAAAGTCCATGCTTTCCAAGATGGAGATCCCCTTCAGGGTTATAGACATAGCCGCAGGGGACTTGGGAGCGTCCGCCAGCAGGAAGTTTGACTGCGAAGGCTGGATGCCCACCCAAGGCCGCTACAGGGAGTTGACCTCTACTTCCGACTGCACCCAGTACCAGGCCAGAAGGCTTTCCATCCGCTACAAGAACGGGGACAAGAACGAATATTGCGCCACCTTGAACGGCACCCTTTCCACCACCAGGTGGCTGGCCTGCATTCTTGAAAATCACCAGATGAAAGACGGAAGGATAGAAATTCCGACAAGCCTGAGGCCCTACATGGGAGGGCTGGAATTTATTTTGCCCGCCTTATAGAGTAGAATTGCTTTCACACGGATAGGTGCCAGAGCGGTCGAATGGGATGGTCCTGAAAACCATTGAACCCTTCCAGGTTCCGCGAGTTCGAATCTCGCCCTATCCGCTTACTTATAATCGGAAGAAGTTCCAAAGACGCCATGGAAACCTCCAGCTCCAACTGTCTTTACGCTTTGGCCCGGCCTACAGGCCTTTTGCTTTCGTCTTTGGCCCTTCCGCGCGGGGATCTTTGAAGGAAAAAGGGTCCCCCCTTCCTTTAAAAATCGCTTGTTGCCTATTGCCCCGCGCCAAGGCGCGGAAACTGAGTTTGAGTTTTTTAAAGAGGAAAAATGATTGAGATTAAAACTCCTAAAGAAGTGGAAGAGATGAAGCCTGCCGCCCGCCTGGTGGCAAAAACGCTAAAAGAGCTAAGCGAAAGCGTCAAGCCCGGAACGAATCTTTTGGAAATAGACGAGTACGTGCACAAGGTCATAAAGGATACGAAAAACTGCTCCTCCCCTTACGTAGACTACGCTCCCGATTTCGGGACGGGCCCGTTTGGCCATTACATCTGCACCTCAGTAAATGACGCCGTTCTCCACGGCGTCCCTTACGACTACAACCTTAAGAAGGGGGATCTGCTCTCTTTGGATTTGGCCCTTAACGTGAACGGATGGGTAGGCGACTCCGCTTTGAGCTTTTTGGTCGGGGAGGAAGGATCCGAAGAAGACAAAAGGGTGATAAAGGCCACCCAAGACGCCCTTGAGGCCGCAATAGCCCAGGCGAAGGTGGGAAACCACCTCGGAGACATCTCCGCCGCTGCGGGCCAGGTCGCTCATGAGAGGGGATACAAAGTAAACACTGTATTCGGAGGGCACGGCATAGGAAGGCAGATGCACTGCGAGCCTTACGTCCCCAATGACGGAAGGGCCCACAGGGGCTTTAAGCTGCGCCCCGGGCTTGTGATATGCATAGAACCCTGGCTTATGGAGGGAACGGACGAAATCTACCAGGATCCCGACGACGGGTGGACCATAAGGAGCGCGGACGGATCAAGAGGGGCCCATAGCGAGCATGAGATCGCCATTACGGAATCCGGCCCCGTGATACTGACGGCAAGGTAAAAATGGCGGAAGCTGACGAAAGACAAAGACTCTCCCAGATAGAAGATCTGTTTGCATCGGTGTGCCGGGCGATAGACCCGGAAGGGGTAAAGGGAAAGGTAAAGGAGCTGCAGGAAAAAACCTCTGCCGAAAACCTGTGGGACGATCCGGATTCGGCCCAGGCCCTTTTTTCCTCGCTTTCCGCAAATCAGGCTCTGCTTTCAAAGATTGAAGAGATTAAGGCCTCCCTTTCCGACATTTCCCTCATGATTTCCCTCGCCCAGGAGGAAGGGGATCCCTCGCTTTTGGAAGAAGCCGCAAAAGAGATGAAAAAAGCGGAGGAGGAAATCTCCTCCCTGCAGCTGCGATCCCTTCTAAACGGTGAATATGACGAAAAGAACGCCGTAGTCACAATCAGGAGCGGGGCCGGAGGAAACGACGCCGCCGACTGGACGCAAATGCTTTTGCGGATGTACCTGCACTGGTGCAAGAAAAAAGGATACGAAACCAGCCTGCTCAACCTTTCCCAAGGCGAAGAAGGCGGAATCAAGTCCGCCACTTTTCAGGTAATGGCCCCTTACAGCTACGGGATTTTAGCCAGCGAGGCCGGCACTCACCGGCTCGTAAGGATTTCCCCCTTCGACAACCAGGGCCGCAGGCACACGAGTTTTGCGGGAGTGGAAGTGATTCCTTTGGTGGAGAGTTCGGACGAAGTGAAAATAGAGGAAGGGGATCTGCGCATAGATACCTTTCAGTCTTCCGGACCCGGGGGCCAGGGGGTAAACACCACTTACTCTGCCGTAAGAATCACCCATATTCCTACAGGCATCGTGGTAAATATGCAGAACCAAAGGAGCCAGATACAAAATAAGGCCCTGGCCATGCAAATTCTCCAGTCAAAACTTTTGGCGATTAAAAAGCAGGAAGAAAACGAGCAGAGAAAAGAGCTGGCAGGCGACGTCAAGGCCAGCTGGGGAGATCAGATCCGCTCCTACGTATTCCACCCTTACCAAATGGTCAAGGACCTTAGGACGGGAGTGGAAACTTCAGACGTGGAGGGAGTGCTGGCCGGAAATATAGACGAGTTTCTCTCCAGCGGGATGCATTGGAAAAAGCAACATGAAAAATAAAAAGGCCGACGATAAAACCATAGCCACCAACAGAAGGGCCAAGTTCGACTACTTCCTTGAAGACGAATT
This sequence comes from Aeriscardovia sp., assembly GCA_017632855.1. GTDB lineage: Bacteria > Actinomycetota > Actinomycetes > Actinomycetales > Bifidobacteriaceae > RGIG1476. The sequence goes on along the minus strand of JAGBQM010000009.1, from coordinate 64,510 downwards.
GGAGGCGGGGCTGGCGCTGGTAGGGAGCGAAGTAAAGTCGCTTAGAGATTCCAGAGCCTCCCTGGCGCAGTCTTTCATCTCCATAGACAAGAGGGGGGAGGCGTGGCTGGAGGGGGCGAATATTTCCGGTTACAGCTTCGCCAACAGCTTTAAGCACGATTCGCTTAGGAAAAGAAAGCTCCTCCTGCACAAAAAGCAGCTTCTAAAGCTCGCTCAAAAGTTGGAAACGAAAGGATATACCCTCGTCCCCCTGCGCCTCTACTTCAACGACAAAGGCCTGGTAAAGCTGTCTTTCGCGCTCGGAAAAGGAAAGAAGGAATACGATAAAAGGAGGGCTTTGAGGGAGGAAGAAGACAAAAAAGAGGCCCAAAGGGCCCTCAGGCTCAAGAACCTCAAACGAAGCGTGAAAGCTTAGGGTAAAATGTGGAAAAAAGGGGGTAAGGCCTCGCCTGAAATTCTGGAAATAAAGGAGCAAAGCGATGGGCAGCGGCTTTCGTAGCAATGCTTACAAGAAGCGCATTCGCTATTTTCTCCTCTTTTTCTCGGTAGCGGCTTGCATTATAGGCCTGGCTTTGATTTTGGGCCTCAAGTCCTACGCTTCGGTGGGCAGCTTCAACCCCGACGTGCGCCTGGACGTTTTAAATTCCAACGGCACCGTAGATACCGATCCCACCTTTAAGGCGTCTCAAACCTACCACGTGCAATTAAGCGCAACCCTCCCCACAGTGCAGGAAGTGCAAAACGAAGGCAAAGACCTCGCCGTAGGGGCGGAGGTATCCGGAGGGGTGAAAACTACGCTTCTGGACTCCATGGGCACATGGATAGAAGGCGGATCCTACGCTCCGGCTCTCGCCGGAATTGATATGTCAAAGCCTTATAGCTCTTCCAACAACAGCGTGGGAATAGAAGACGCGCTTGCAGAAGGATCCCTGGGAGGAATATCCTTTTCGGGATTGGGATCCGCCACAAATGTTTGGAGCGGCCCTGGAGCCCAGTGGGTTCTTACCTTTTCTCCTGCCTTCATAAGCTTTTTGGAAACGTACGGCCATGAAGCCGCCACCGCGCAGTCTCCCACCGCCTCTGCAGCAGGCTTAAAGCCCGGAGACAGGTTCGGGATAACTTTCTACATAAAGATCTCTTCTTCCACGGAAAGCGCCAAAAACAGGCTGACGGCCTACGGCGGGTTTGCAGGAAGCTCCAGTCAGGCCCCTTCTTCATGGTCCTCTCTTTCAACCGCTTCCATTAATATGGCCCCTCCCGAACACAAAAACGACGGGAGCCTTAACGTGCAGCTGGGACAGCTCAAGGGAGGGCTTCTAGTCAAGGATCAAACCCTTTCCGCCGCTTCCGGAGCTTCTTTGGATTTTCAGGCCTCGGCCCCCCTCCCCGCCGCCTCCTCCATGACGGGGCAAAGCGCATACTTCGCCTTTAAGATTCTTCCCTCTTTAGGGTTTGACTTGACCGACCTCCAATCTGCAAAAGTAGCCGGCCTTCCCCTTTCAAGCCTCGATGCAGGCTGGGAGGAAGAGACCTCTTCCGGATCGGATTCAACTGTTGGCGGGGGGAGGTTCGCCTACTGGATACTGGAACTGAGCGCTCAAGACATTTCGCAAATCGAAAAGGACGGATTTGCCCCCGCCTCCTCTTCCGAGCCGCAGGCAAGCGTTCCCGGAATTAAAGCGGGATCGCCCTTCGCTTTGACTTTTTCAGGGCAGCTTTCGGAAAATCCTCCGCAAACTTCCTCCTTGAAGGCCCTGGCGGGCTTTAAGTCCCAATCGGCGTGGAGCAGCGTCTCCCCTTCCCCCGCCCAAATTACAATCTCTCTTGAGGGAAGCGAAGAATCGGAACCTGAAGAAGAGATGGAGATTAACCTTCTTGACTCAGACGGTTTGGTGGAAACTTCAAGCCCCCACTATTATTCGACAAAACTGGAAACTTCTTCCGATTCCTCTACCATGATTAACAGCTCAACCGGAAAATTCCGCTTTCAAGTCGTTCTCACACTTCCAAATCCTGCGGGCATGAAGGGAAAAAATGCCTATCTGGTTATTAAAAACACTCCGGGGCAGGGCCTGGCTCTTCCAAACCCGGGTTACATCCTGACCAATATCGCCGCTTCTTACTCGCAAAACGGACAGTTTTCCATAGCGGGCCAGCCTCTTGGCAACGGCAAATTGAAGCCCACCTTCAATGCCAGCTCTAAAAATACGGTGCCGATGATAGAAGGTAGCTCTGACGGATCGGGCTACTGGGAGCTGGTTTTGACGCCTTCAGAAATTGAAGAGCTGCAACAGTACGGATCCGGGCCCGCTACGGCTTCTTCCCCCCAAGGCGCTTCCGGCTTAAAGCCCGGAGACAAGTTCGCCATTGTTTTCAACGGGTTTGTGACCAACAAGGCCTCGGGCGTCGTTACGGATCGACTCCAACTTTCGTGGTCTTCCCAGCCTTCTTCCTCCCAGTCCCAGGGAGCTCAGGATGTCATTTCCACTGAGACGATTTCCCTTTATCCCCAGGTTTTGACCGTATCTCCCTCTTCAAATCTGAACGTGCTCGATCAGGGCTATATAAACCAGAATCCCTACACCAGCCTAAATACGCCCATCACTTACCAGCTCGAAGCCGCGCTTCCCAATCCCTCGCAAATGAGCGGGAAGTACTCCTCTTTCATTCTCACTGACGCCCCGCGATCCGGGGTAAGCGTGGAAAATCCCGAAGAAAATCCATCCGACTTTGAGATCGCAGGGCTTCCGCTTTTAAGCGTTCCGGGCGTAAAGGCGAGCGCCTCCTCTTCCGATGCTTGGCTTGAAGGAAACGAAGCTAAAAGTCAAAACTTTACGGTAGTTTTTTCCCCGTCGTCTGTAGAATACCTCGAAAAATACGGGCATTCCCCCGCCACTAGAAGCGCGGAAGCTTCAGACGAGGCAGGAATTAATCCGGGATCCCTTTTTGCCATCACCTTTACGGGAGAATTAAACTCTTCCGCTCCCCTCCAGCGCTCCAACTGCTTCAATACCGCCTACAGCGCTTACAAGGGAAGCGTAAACGGGCAAGCCTATGAAGAAAAATCCCCCATGGCGTCGGTGGGGGTGAAGTACAACGGGATTTCCACTCCCCTTTCGGTACAAATGAACGTGGTGAACCAATCCACGGGGCTTTTGGAAAGAAACCCCGTCTACACTCCGGGGGAGCCCATAGAGTTTCAACTGACGGCCACGCTCCCGGATCCCAGTTCCCTTCTCAACACTTCCGCCGCCGCTAACTCTTTGACCATTCCGGGCTGGTATGGAATCCAGGTCTCTCCCGGGGAGGGCGTGGAGGTGCAGACTTTCCTTTCCGACTCCACCTATGTGGCCGGAATAGGGTATCAGGGAGACTCCACCCTGCAGGGGGACTCTACCGATTTTGGAGGCCTCACTCCCCAGCAGCAGGAAGACAACCAGCAGTACATTTCTGGATCCTCTTCCAACTCTTCCACCATTCCCGCAAAAGATTCCACTTACTGGGGAATGGCGTTCAATTCGGCAGGAATCAAATACATCGAAGAAAACGGTGAAGCGGCGGCCACTTTCACGTCCAAAGCCTATAAGCCTGCGGGGGGCCTGAAGCCCGGAGACAAGTTCGCCATAACCTTTTACGGCCAGCTTTCCGCCGGAGCTTCGGGAGCCTCCAACGCCCTTTACGGGTTTGCGGGCTACCAAAGCAACTTTCCTCAGGACCCCGGGATGTCTAGCGGATGGTGGATCCTGTGCAACGGACAAGGTCCCTCTACCGTAAACTACCTTCCCACCGACGTGCTCTGGAAGTATGAGAGGGGAAGCTACAGGTGCTCTACCGTATACGTATCCGCTACGCAGGTTTCCTCCCCCACTTCCGTCATACGGGTAGTTAAAGACGGAAAAGCGCAGGAAAACCCTGCCTACTTGCAGGCGGAACCCATAAATTTTCAAATTTCATCCACCCTTCCCTCCCCCGATCAGATGGCGGGAAATTACGGGTACTTCAGGCTTCAGATAACTCCGGAATCAGGAATCAGCCTCTACAACGGGGCTTTGGCGCAAAACTCGCAGTACCTTACCGTGGGTTCCACGCCGCTTTCTTCAGTTCCCGGCATTAAAATTTTGAGCACTTCCCCCTCCAATTCGATTGAAAGTCCGAATAACATAAGCGTGATTTTCACTCCGGCCTCGATCAGCTATTTGATTTCCAAGGGTCTGGCTAAAACCGGGAGCTTGGAAGTGGAGGCGGTAGGGTTTTTGAACCAGAACGCCTCCTTTACTGCCGATTCAAATCAGATCTCTACAGCTTCCTATCTTGCCCCTTCCGCTACGGGAACCTTTTCCCTTAAGTCGCAGCAAAGCGAGATCAGCGTAGAAGAGGAGAGGGCCACGTCCATAAAATCCCTTCCCTACACCGGAAGCCAGGAAATGAGCATGTTTATGGTGTCGGTATTTGGAGTGCTGTTGATGGCTGCCGGAGCGGGCGCGTTGAAAATATCCAAAAAGTTTAAAAGAAGATAGGGAAAAACGCCCCGGATTTATAGACTTCAGGATTGCCTCTTCCCTGCCCTCTCCTGCCCAAATGCTTGGCAACTACGCCTGCTGCAGGCTGCAAATAGATCCGAAGTCGGGTGTGGACGTTTATAACGGGGCTCTTGCGGAAAACGGGGGCTACTTTACGATAGGGGGCACTCCCGTTTCTTCAATACCGGGCGCAAAAATCCTAGCGATTCCGGCTCCCCCGCAATCACGGGCGGCCAAACGCTCTCTATCTTCTTTGCTTCGGCCTCCAACATCGCCAAAAATTTGGCTTCTTCGGGAAATCTGGAAGTGGAATTTAAAGGGTTTTTGAATCAGAATTCGGCCTCAAGTTCCCGATTCGAACCAAATCTCCTCCGCGGCCTCTTACTCCTCCTCTCCTCCGGGCCCCTTCTCCATTCAGTCCCCTGCAAGCCAGGTAAGCATAGGGGAAGGGAAAAACAATGAAAAAGAGCCTTCCGTTGACAGGAGGGCGCGGGGGCGCGCTGATCTTTCTTATAGGGCTGGGGTCGATACTGCTTAGCGCTGCGGGATTCGCTTTGGCGGCAAAAAGGTCAAAAGGCAGAGAAAAGGGAAGAAAGAAATGAAAACGCGGGGCAGGGCAAAAAAAATGCGGGATGACTCCCGCAAAGAAAAAGTTAAATTCACAGGCAGTGGTAAAGGGTGCAAAAAAGCAGGATGAGGCCTATGGAAAGGATTATGTGCATAACGCCCGCTATTCCGGAAATCATCGCGTTTTCCTTTTTGCCGGGAGTTTTGGATCCCAGCTGCGCCATCCCCCTTACAAACAGCATGAACACCGTGCCGAGAACGCCGATATTGTAAATTATCATAAACCAGACGAATAAGGCCCTGTCGGCCGCAAAAGAGTGGGAAAGGTACCCGAATACGCTGAGTATCAGGAACATGAACATTCCCAGTATCAGGGTGTGGGGATGAAGATCTATAAGGTTAGTCTTCTTGGCTTCCGCAGGATCCAAACCCTTCCTCTTCGTGTACTCCCTTGCAAAAACTCCCAGGCAAAGCCCTAAAACCATATAGAATAAAGCAAATCCCAAGCAAACTTTCATTCCCTAACCCCGTCCTTTTCTGACCTTTTGCTATCAATATAATTTAATCGTCTAACAAGATAAGCAGTCGAGTCCGCTATAAGGCACAAAAGGTAGAGAATGGCAAATAAAAAGAAAAAGCTTACAGCCCAACAGCTGATGAGGAAAAATGAAAAAAAGCAAAGGAGGAAAGTCGTTTTAGCCGCCAGGGCGAAGGCAACAACGGCAGACACCAGGCCGACCTTCAGCAAATGGCTCCTTTACCTGCTAAACGCCATCGCCTTTTTCGTCATTTGGACGGTGCTGTTTTGGTGCGCAGACAAAAAAAATTACCATTTCTCCAAGATAGTTTTAATAACGGCCTGCTTTACCGCAGTGGAACTGGCTTACAGCCTGTTTATAATTTCGCAAATCCAAAAGAGCGTCACCCGCATAGAGGGGGAAAACCGGAGGCTGCACCGCATCCGAGTATTAAGGATCTTCTGGTCAAACTGCGTGCTTTTCATAGGGATAGGGCTGTGTATGGGATTCCTCACCCTCTTCGTAGTCAAGAGCCGCTACCCGACGTGGATGGTGGCCTTCCTTTCGGGAATTGGAGGAGGGCTCTACGGCGTTCTCTACTGGTCCATAAATCAGCTCGTCGTAGTCAAGTGGCGTTTGGTTTAAGGGCGCCTTTGTACTATTAGATATTGGGATACTTAAACCGAGGTGAACGAAATGCCCGATGAATTTGAATTTGACACGGTCATAAACCGCATGAATACCAATTCTGTGAAATGGGACGTGCAGGAGGGGCAGCTGCCCATGACGATCGCGGATATGGACTTTAAAACCTCCCCGGCCGTCATAAGCGCCCTTGAAAAGAAAATCAGCACGAGGATCTACGGATATGAAATTCCGAAAGACGACTACTACCAGTCCATCGTCAGATGGTGCACTTCCAAGCACAACTGGGAGCCTGCCAAGGAGTGGATTTTATACTGCAACGGCGTAATTCCCGCCATATCGGTAATAATTCAGCGCTTAAGCAACATAGGCGACAACATAGTAATGCTCACCCCGATTTGCAATGCCTATTTCAACGTCATTTTCGACAACGGCAGGCACGTGATAGAAGTGCCTCTTGACTACGACTCTTCGGTAAACGAGTACTCGATAAACTGGGATCTGTTGGAAAACGCCTTTTCAAACGGCCACGCCTCCCTGATGCTTTTGGCAAATCCCTGCAACCCCACCGGCACCTGCTGGAAGCAAAGCGAGCTGACCACGATTCTGCGCATGGCGCACACTTACCACATAACGGTCGTGTGCGACGAAATCTGGGGAGATCTGGTTTTGGAGCCCGGACAAAGCTACACGCCGGTTTTGAGCCTTCCCAAGGATCTGACGAATGTGGCCATAATGCTTACCAGCACCTCCAAAACCTTCAACACCCCGGGGCTTCATTCAGCCAGCGTCATCATCCCCGACAGGGCCCTAAGGGAAATCTGCTCAAGAGGTTTTGCCATTGCAGACATCATCTCCCCCGGCACCACTTCCCTTCAGGGGACCATTGCCGCCTACCAGAAGTCGGATGACTGGGTGGCGGCCCTTAAAAACTACCTGTGGGGGAATATAGATCACGCAAAACAGTTCTTCTCTTCTTCCATCCCTGAAATAAAGCCCGTGCCCTCTCAGGCCACCTACCTCATGTGGCTCGACTGCAGCGCCCTCTTGGCTTCCTCCAAAGGAAAGACTTCAAGGGATCTCGCAAACTATCTTGAAGAGGATACCGGATTAATCCTTCTTTCCGGCGACAAGTTCCGCGGCAACGGAAGGGTGTTTCTGAGAATGAATGTGGCCTGCCCGCGCTCCGAACTCGACGATGCTTTGGGAAGGCTGAGAAAGGGAGTGAGCGATTTTCAGAGCGGGCTCGCTCCCGCATCCCAAACCCAGCAGGGATCCGATTCCAAGCAGGCTTCTTCCTCTAAGTAGCCTTCACTTTTTCCCCTCGCTTTATGCGTCAGCCCCTATCTCTCTAAAAGGTAGCTATGCCCAAAACCATTGAAGAAATCCTAGAAAACCTAAATCCGCAACAAAGGGAAGCCGTAACTTATCCGGGCCGCTACCTGCTGGTTTCAGCCGGAGCCGGAAGCGGGAAAACCCGGGTCCTTACCCGCCGCATCGCCTACCAACTTTTGACGGGGCAAGCCGAACCCCGCAACTTTATCGCCATCACTTTCACCAACAAAGCGGCCAACGAAATGAAAGAGAGGCTAAAGTCCCTCGTGGGCCCCGGCGCGGGGCGCATGCAAATTTCCACCTTCCACTCGGCATGCGCCAGGCTCTTGAGGACCTACCCGGCTTCAGTGGGACTGGACAGAAACTTTGCGATTTACGACGACGACGCCAAACTGAAGGCCCTGAACCAAATCATCTCCAAAATGGGGTTCGCCTCCGAAGTGAGCAAAGAGTGCAAATCGCAAAAGAAATGGATCTCAAAGTATAAAAACAGGGGTATAAGCTGGGAGGCGGTTTTCGAAGATCTAGGCCTTAACCGCGGTGCCCGCTACTCCCAAAAAATGCCATGGAATATGAGAAGCGCCCTTATCTACAGAGATTATGAAAACGAGCTGGCTAAAAACGATGCGGTCGACTTTGACGACTTAATTTCCAAAGCGGGAGAGCTTATGGAAAAAGACGAACAAGTGCGCGAAGCCCTGCAGAAGAGGTTTACGAGAATTTTCGTAGACGAGTACCAGGACACCAATCCCGCCCAGTACAAGCTTATAAGGCTCCTTTCTTCCCCCGAGGCGGGCGTTACGGTAGTGGGAGATTCCGATCAGTCCATATACGCTTTCAGGGGTTCGGACATCTCCATCATCCGCAACTTCACCAATGACTTTAAAGGCTCAAAGACGGTGCTTTTGGAGCAAAACTACAGGTCTACCCCAAATATCCTTGCCGTAGCCAACAGCGTGATAAAGCACAATCCGAAAAGAATCGACAAAAAGCTTTGGACGGAAAACGAAAAAGGCAGGAAAGTGGAGCTGGTGGAGTGCGAAAGCGAAACGGAAGAGGCCTCATTCGTAGCTTCCACCATTGAAGAGCTCCACTCTGAGGGGGAGCCCTATTCCGATTTCGCCGTCCTCTACAGAAACAACGATCTTTCCGAACCTGTGGAAAAAAGGCTGGTTGCAAGGGGGATTTTTTACCAAATAAGGGGCGGAAAGAGATTCTATGACAGAAAAGAGGTAAAAGACGCCATAGCCTACCTGTCTTCGGTATCCAACCCCAAAGACGACGTGAGCCTTCTCAGGATTATAAACACTCCGGCAAGAGGCATAGGGAAAATCAGCCAGGACAGGCTTTCAGCCTACGCTTTTGAAAACGGCATAAGCCTTCAGGAAGCGCTTAAGGACGCAAAAGACTTAAAGTCCGCCTCAGGCAAAGCGTGCAAAGAGCTGGAAGAAAAACTGGAGAAATGGAGAAATTCGGCCTCCTTACTCCCCCTGGGAAGATTCGTAAGGGAAGTTGTGGAAGAATCGGGCCTGCTGGATGAGAAAGCGGAAAACAGGGAGGAGCGCAATAAAAACCTCTACCAGCTTTGCTCGGCTGCGGAAGAAATGGAAATTCAGAACTCCCGCGCCTCCGTTGCCGATTTCTTGGAAAACGTGTCTTTGATGCAGTCGGGAGACGAAGCGGGGGGCGGAAAAGAAGCCGTGAGCCTTATGACCATCCACTCCGCCAAAGGGCTGGAATTTCCGATAGTTTTTGTAATAGGGATGGAGGAAGGGATCTTTCCGCCGTTAAACGCCTTTTCCAAAGACGAAGAAGAGGAGCGAAGGCTGGCCTATGTAGCCATTACCAGGGCCAAAAAGATCCTTTTCCTCACCTATGCCGACGAAAGGTTTCTTTTCGGCAGGCTCGAAAGCAGGGATCGCAGCCGCTTTTTGGACGAAATCCCCCCCGAGCTTTTAAAGGAAAGCGAAGGCGGAGGGCAAGGCTTCTTTAACTTCTCAAGGCCCTACAAAAAGCGCGACTACAGTTCTTACGGATCGTCTTTTTCTGAGGATCTTTCATCTTCCCCCGGATTCCAACCCCAAGAAAGCGAAGGCGGAGGGCAACTCGTTCCGGGCGCGTGCGTAGTGCACAAAACCATGGGGCTGGGCACGGTGGAGAAGGTATTTTTCTCTCCTACGGGAATGAGGGTGAGGATTAACTTTAAAGGATACGGATCGATATGCTTCCCCGCCTCCGACAAATCCATAGAAGTTATGGACTGATGTCTAAAAAAGCCTGTAGAATGTCACTCGACTTACCGTCCGGAGCCTTAGCCCATAAGTTGGCCGGCTCAGAAGCAATTTGCAGTTCGTTTTATACGACGGAAAGAGGATAGATGACTAGCATACAGCGTTCTCGCAGGCAAGTGCGTCTTTCAAGGGCCCTGGGAATAGCCCTGACCCCCAAGGCTCAGAAGTATTTTGAAAAAAGGCCCTATGTGCCGGGCGAACACGGCAGGGGAAAGAAGAGGGCGGAATCCGATTACGCCGTCCGTCTCAAGGAAAAGCAGCGTCTTCGCGCCCAGTACGATTTGTCGGAAAAGCAGCTTTCCGATGTTTACAAGAAGGCCACCCACACCAAGGGCCAGACAGGCGAAGCCATGATAGCCTCCCTTGAGTCTAGGCTGGACTCCCTCGTCCTCAGGGCCACTTTCGCCAGAACCATGGCCCAGGCCAGGCAGTTCGTAGACCACCGCCACATTTTGGTGGACGGCTCCATAGTCGACAGGCCCAGCTACAGGGTAAAGCCGGGCCAGGTAATACAGGTAAAGCCCAAGAGCCAGCTCATTTCCCCCTTCAGGGCCGCAGCCGAAGGGGTAAACCAGGAAGTCCTCCCCAAGGTCCCGGGATACCTCGACGCGAACCTCGCCCAGCTCAAGGCCACTTTGGTCAGCGTTCCCGACGCCGCCAGCGTTCCGATTCAGGTAAATATCCAGTACGTGGTTGAGTACTACGCAAGGTAGGCTATAGACCTTTCAAATGGCATCCTAAGGGATGCCATTATTTATAATCGAATACATGAAAGTACGCCTGTACATGGTCCGTCACGGCCAGACCTATTTCAACCGCTATGGAAGGCTTCAGGGCTGGAGCGAAGCTCCGCTCACCCCGGAAGGCGAAGAGCAGTGCAGAGGCGCAGCCGAAATGATGAAGGGGGCCGGATTCTGCGCGGCTTTTTCTTCCGATCTCAGGCGCGCCCAGGACAGCTTGAAAATAGAACTTTCCTGCATGGGGTTAAACGTCCCCGTCAAAAGCTTTAAAGGCCTAAGGGAAGAATTTTTCGGTTTTTTTGAAGGATTTGACGCCTCACAAGCGTGGATAATGGCAGGAGCCAAAAAAGGAATCCGAACGTTTAAAGAGGCCTTGGAAAAGTGCGGGGAAGACGGGGCCATGAACCTCCTCAAAGAGGCGGATCCTTTCTCTGATGCCGAGGGGAGCATGGAATACTGGAAAAGGATGGAGGAGGGGTACAGAGAAGCGGCCCTGTGGCTGGAATCTTTGAACCCTCAAGGCCCGGTGCTCCAAGTGGGGCACGGGTCTACTATGCTGAACCTTTTGAGAAAATATGGAAGTCAAAGGGCGCAGCGCCCTTCCAACGGGGAAATTTTTAAGTGCGTTTTCGATACTGAAGCAGAATTTGAAAGCTGCCTGTCTTTTGAGGCCTTGCAGGAATAGGAGGAATTATGAGCGTAGGCGCCATAGCGGGACTTATAGCGGCTATAGCGTTTGCCGTAATCGCAGGCGTTTTAATCTATCCCATGGTGCGCTTAGGGCGCCTCTTTGATGCGATCGCAAAAACCGTCAAAGACACGGGAGACGAAGTGAAGCCCGTTATAAAACAGGGCAATGAGGCCGTGGGCGAAATAAACAAAACCCTGGCGGACGTAAATTCCATAACCGACTCCGTAAAGTACACTGCCCAAAACGCAGCCGCGCTGGGCAACCTTTACACTTCCCTGCTTGGAAAGCCCATCATTAAGGCAGCCTCCTTCCTATACGCCCTAAAGAAGACCTCCGCTTCCTTCATGAAGAAGGGAAAGGATAAAAAGGCCGGTTCGGAGGAGAAAAAGTGAAAAAAATCTTCTACTTTTCCCTGGGGGTCGCTATAGGGGTCGTTATGGTTTCCAAAGCCAGGGCGTACGTAAAAAACAGGCTGCCTCAGGGGGCCTCGTCTTTTCTGTTTTCGGATGAAGAAAACCTCCCCGCCACCACTCTGCAGGCCCTTTTGCAGGAATTTTCCATGACCATGGAGGAAAAGGAAAAACAACTGGTAGACAAGTTTTTGAATAAGTAACCGGAGCCTATATGAAGACAAGCGAAATCGCAGACAGATTTTTAAATTATTTTGAAAAGCGCGGGCACCTTGTGAAACCCTCGGCCTCTTTAGTGTCATCCAACCCCACGACGCTTTTTACAATCGCAGGCATGATTCCTTTCATACCTTACCTTTTAGGGGAAGAAAAGCCGGAATCCAAGAGAATGGCCAGTCTGCAAAAGTGCGTAAGGACCTTGGACATAGACGAAGTGGGCAAGACTACCCGCCACGGCACCTTCTTTCAAATGCTGGGAAACTTCTCTTTTGGAGACTACTTCAAAAAAGAGGCCATAGGCTGGGCATGGGATCTTTTGACCTCTCCCAGGGAAGAAGGGGGATACGGAATAGAGGGGGACAGGCTCTTTATCACCGTCTTTAAGGACGATGAAGAGTCAAAGGAAATATGGGAAAGCCTGGGGGTAGAAGAAAGCCATATCCAGAGCCTTGGGATGGAAGACAACTTTTGGACTACGGGCGGCCCGGGGCCCGGAGGCCCCTGCTCTGAGATCTTTTTGGATCAGGGCCCTGAGTACGGAGAAGCCACGGGGCCCGCCGGAAACGACAGGCGCTACATTGAGATTTGGGATTTGGTATTTGAGAACTATGAAGTCGACAATGTGCAGTCCAAGACCAACCTCCATATAGCCGGAGAGCTTAAGAATAAAAACATAGACACGGGTATGGGCCTTGAAAGGCTCAGCTACCTTCTTAACGGGAAAAAGAACATATACGAAATAGACGAGGTGTTTCCCGTAATAGAGGCTTGCGAGCTGCTTTCCGGAAAACGCTACGGATCCGACCCCCTTTCCGATACCCATATGCGCATTGTGGCCGATCACGTCAGAAGCGCCATGATGATAATGGCAGACGGGGTTAAGCCGTCAAACCTGGCGAGAGGATACGTGCTCAGAAGGCTTTTGAGGCGCTCTATAAGGTCCCTTGCTCTTCTTGGAGCCCCCGACAGGGTGCTTTTGCCCGAACTCATGGAAGTGTCGCAAAAGGCGATGAAAGGAGAGTACCCGCAACTGGAGAAAAAGATTTCCTCCATTCAGGCCGAGGCCGAAAAGGAAGAGGAAATATTCAGGCGCACTTTGGAGAGGGGAAGCGACATGCTATCTTCCGCCATCCAAACCGCGAAGGCGGAAAAGAAGGAAAGAATTGACGGAAAGGCGGCTTTCCAGCTGCACGACACCTTCGGCTTTCCCATAGAGCTGACCCGGGAAATCGCAAAAGAAAGCGGGCTGGGCGTAGACGAAGAGGGCTTTAAGGCCCAAATGGCCATTCAAAAGGGCCGGGCGCGCCAGGATGCCGTGACAAAAAGGCGCAATGTGGACGTAGCAGTCTATGACGAGGCTAAAAAGAGGCTGAAAGAGGAGCAGAAGTTCATGGGTTATGAAACCCTTTCCTCTCCCGGCGTCATTTTGGAAATACTCTCTGAAAAAGGCCCCGTAGAAAAGGCCTGCAAGGGGGACAGCGCGGATCTCATCCTTGACTCTTCCAGCTTTTACTTTGAAAGGGGAGGGCAGCTGGCCGACAGGGGGGAGATAGTCTCTCCCACCGGGGTATGCGAAGTTTTGGACGTACAGCAGCCGGTAAAAGGCCTGACCGTCCACCACTGCAGGGTGGAAGAAGGCGAAGTCCGCGTAGGCCAGAAGGTAGACACTTTGGTGGAAGAGGAAAGGAGGCGGGCTCTGGCCAGATCCCACACCGCCACCCACATCCTCCACCAGTCCATAAGGGAAGTTTTGGGGCCTGAAGCGGTCCAAAGCGGAAGCGTGGTGGATGCAGACTACTTAAGCTTTGACTACAAGTCGGACAGGGCGCCCTCCAAAGAAGAGCTGTTTGCCATAGAAGAGATGGTAAATATGAAAATAATGGAAGACCTGCCCGTCAAAGCCGAACAGATGCCTCTCGAAAAGGCCATAGAACAGGGGGCCATGCACCTGTTTTCCGACAAGTATTCGCCCATAGTACGGGTGGTATCCATCGGAGAAGACGGCTGGAGCAAAGAGCTGTGCGGAGGAACCCACCTTTCTTCCACGGGAAAGGCGGGGCAGTTCATCATAGTCTCCGAATTTTCGAACGGGGCCGGCATCAGGAGGATAGACGCATTCGTTGGAAAGAAGGCCTACCTTCAGAACCATTTGAACCACCGGACGGTAAAGAACCTGGCCGCATCCATGAGCTGCCTGCCCCAGGAACTTGAGACCAAGGCTTCCACGTTGCTTTCAAGCCTTAGAAGCGCGCAAAAAGAGCTTTCGGGCTTTAAAGAGGAAAAAGTGGAGGCGAAGATAAAGGATCTGGCGGCTTCGGGAAAGAGCGTTTACGTAGAAGACATGGGCCAAGACGTTTCCATAGACCTCCTCAGAAAGGCCGCCACGAGCCTCATGTCAAAAATCCAGGACAGGCCGGCTTGCTGCTTTTTGTACGGCATCTCCCTCTCCGCCCCCATAGTGGTGGCGGCCTCCAACAAGATGGAGGTGGCCAAAGGGATTAAGGCAAACGATCTTGTAAAGGCCTTTTGCACCGCCATAAAAGGCGGAGGCGGCGGGAGCGCTTCCTTCGCCCAAGGAGGAGGCAAAGAAAACCAAAACGTCCAAGAGGGCGTTAAGGCCGTCTGGAAAGTGTTGGACGCTAAAACCGAATGAAATGCATGGGGGTCGATTTAGGACGCAGGCGCATCGGGCTGGCCCTGGGGGAAAGCGAAGCCCATCTGGCCTGGCCTTTAAGGACCGTAAACGTGGAAGGCGATCCTTTTTTCGCTCTGGATGAGATTGCCCGGATAGCCCGGGAAAACGGAGTGCGGCTTGTAGCCGTAGGCCTCCCCTTGAACATGGACGGCTCCGCCGGCCCCTCTGCAAAAACGGCCCTGCGTTGGAAAAAAGCCCTTGAAAAAAGGCTTTCCTGCAGGGTGGTAATGAACGATGAAAGGCTTACTACTGCGGGGGCCCACAAAGAACTTGAGTCCCTTGGAATGAGGGCCAAAAAGCACATGAGGGTGGTAGATCAGCTTTCGGCCGTCATGATCCTGCAGTCTGCGATGGAAAAGGAAGGGGTAGGGGAAAGTGGAGATCCCGGACAGAGAGCCTGAAAAGGAAGAAAGGGAAGAAGCCCCAAGCCCCCAGCAAGGAGAGCAAAAGGCGCAAGAAGAGCCCCTGCCCCAGGAACCGGAAGAGGAGGAAGAAGGTGAGGCCCTAGACGACTTCCAGCTTTTTGAAAGGGAAGCCGGAATCCAATCCGGCCTGACCCTCAGCCGCCGGGAAAGAAGGCGCGACAAAAAGGCGAAGAAAAAGAAAATCATAACGATTTGCATAATCTCTTTCGTTTTCGCCATGGTGATTGTCGCGGGCGGGATCGCCACTACCCGCTTTAGCGGCGGATTTTTTTCCTGGTTTGGAAACGCCGTGGAGTCTGATTATCCGGGGCCGGGATACGGTTCGGTAAACTTCACCATAAACCCGGGCGAGGGAACGAGCCAAGTGGCCCAGGGCCTAGTGAAAGCCGGAATCGTAGCCTCGGAAAACGGGTTTGTAAGCGCGGTGGAGGCCAGTAACGACGGCCAGGACCTTCAGCCCGGCACTTTCGCCCTCAAGTACAAAATGAGCTCTAACGAAGTGCTTTCCATCATCACCGATCCTTCCAAGGCCATGGGAATGCTGGTGTTTACAAATTCCATGAGGGCTTCGGACATAATTCCCGTCCTGCTCAACTACACTTCATGGACCAAACCCGAAATAGAAGCCGCCTTGAACGGCGGGGGAAAGGGAATACTGCCCCCGGAAGCCGACGGAAGCTTTGAAGGGTGGCTGGAACCCGGAACCTACGATCCCAAGAGCTATTCGAACCCTTCTCAACTTCTTAAGGCCATGGTGGACGCCAGGATTTCATCCCTAAATTCGCTGGGCGTCCCCCAGGGAGAGGAGAGGGAAAAAATACTTAAAATAGCCTCCATAATAGGCCAGGAAGTAAACCAGCAGCAGTACTACGGGAAAGTGTCTAGGGTAATCTACAACAGGCTTTCACAGCACATGGTCCTCGGCATGGACAGCGTCATAGCCTACGGATTCGGAGTGCAGGCAAAAGACCTTACCGAGTCCATGCTTACCAACGCTTCCAATCCCTACAACGACAGGCTTCACCAGGGCCTTCCCCCCACCCCCATAGCAAATCCCGGCCCTGAAATGATAAAGGCGGCTTTGAACCCGACTCCCGGAAACTGGATTTACTTTGTGACCGTAAACCTCGATACGGGGGAAACTTACTTTACCGACAGCGAGCAACAATTTCAGGTTTACAAGTCAGAGTACGAAAAGTGGCAGGCCGCCCATCCTTCCGTTTAAAAATGATCCCGGCCTGATGCTAGAATGAAATTCCATGGTTGCACAAAACAGTGGTCATATAACTAAGCAAATTTTTGTAATAGGCGGAGTCGCGTCTTCCCTTGGAAAGGGCATTACCTCTTCCTCTCTGGGCAGGCTCCTGCGCAGCCGGGGCCTAAGAGTTTTACAACAGAAAATGGATCCCTATATGAACGTGGATCCGGGAACCATGAACCCCTTCCAGCACGGAGAAGTGTATGTGACGGAAGACGGGGCTGAAACCGATTTGGATCTCGGTCACTACGAAAGATTTTTAGGCATCCCCCTTTCCCAGAATGCCTCCGTAAGCTCAGGCCAGATTTACCAGGAAGTGATTAGAAAAGAGAGGGCCGGAGAGTATCTCGGAGAATGCGTACAGGTCATTCCCCACGTCACTGACGAAATAAAGCGCAGGATGCGCTCCCAGGCCGGAGACGACGTCGACGTCATCATTACCGAAATCGGAGGCACCATAGGCGACATCGAGTCTCTTGCCTTCATGGAGGCGGCAGGGCAGGTATGCCATGAGATTGGGCAGAAAAACTGCATGGTCATCGTAGTCTCCCTCGTCCCCTACCTCAAAGCGCCCAAGGAGTTTAAGACCAAGCCCACCCAGCAGGCGGTGATGCTTTTGAGGCAAGAAGGGGTGAGCCCCGACTCCATAGTGCTTCGCTCCGAAACGGCCCTTCCGGAATCCATAAAGGATAAAGTGGCGGCTATGTGCAGAGTTGAAAGGGACGGAGTGATTTCCTGCCCTGACGCCGACAATATTTACATGGTTCCCAAGCAGCTCCACGAAGAGGGGCTGGACTCTTTCGTTATAAAGAGGCTGGGGCTGAAGGCCCATGAAATAGAGTGGGGAGAGTGGGCCAACCTCATGGAAGCCATCTCCAACCTCAAGGGCTCGGTTGAAATCGCGATAGTGGGCAAATACGTAGATCTGCCCGACGCGTACCTGTCGGTAGTCGAATCCGTGAAAGCCGCGGGATTCGGGGAAAGGGTGAACGCCAAAATCCGCTGGGTGGATGCCGACGAATGCACGGACGAAAAAAAGATCGCATCGCTTCTTAAAGGCTGCGACGGCCTGATAATCCCGGGAGGATTCGGAAAGAGGGCCGTCGACGGGATGATAAGGACCCTGAAGTGGGCAAGGGAAAACAACTTCCCCGCCCTCGGGATCTGCCTTGGGCTCCAGTGCATGGTAATCGAGTACGCCAGAGACGTTTTGGGCCTCAAAGACGCTTCCTCCACAGAGTTTGATCCCGGCACTTCAAACCCCGTCATAGCCACTATGGAAGAGCAAAAGGCCGTGATAGCCGGAAACAAGGACATGGGCCACACCATGCGCCTTGGAAGCTACCCTGCGGTGCTGAAAGAGGGCACCAAGGCCTATTCCCTTTACGGGCAGAAAAACATCACCGAGAGGCACAGGCACAGGTACGAAGTAAATTCCGCTTACAAGGAGCCCCTGGAAGAAGCGGGCCTGACCATTTCGGGCACCAGCCCCGACGGGGAGCTGGCCGAATTTGCGGAAGTTACAGGAAACCTCTTCTATGTTTCAACCCAGGCCCATCCTGAAATGAAGAGCCGGCCCTACGCTCCCCACCCCCTCTTTAAAGGCCTTGTGGAAGCGGCCATAGAGCACAAAAAAGAGAGGGAAGAAAAGTAAAGCCTCAACAACCCTAAGGAAAAAAATGGATCCCAGCCCTTCGGGGAAAAAAGTAAATCCCGAAAAACTCGAACAGGACAACCGTTTGATTTCCCAATTTGGAGATTACGGTTACGGATGGCATGACGCGGACCTCGAAGGGCGGCTGGCGCCCAGGGGGATAGACGAAGAAACCGTAAGTCGCATTTCCAAAGGCAAAGGCGAGCCTGAATGGATGCTGGAAATCCGCCTCAGGGCCTACAGGGCGTTTGCCAAAAAGCCCATACCCGACTGGGGGGCGGATATTTCAGAACTGGACTTCGATGAGTTCAAGTACTACGTAAAGGCCTCCGAAGGGGTGGCGGATTCGTGGGGGGAAGTTCCGGAAAACATAAGGGATACCTACGAGAAACTCGGCATCCCGGAAGCGGAAAAAAAGAGGCTTGTAGCGGGAGTTGCCGCCCAGTACGAATCCGAAGTGGTCTACAACTCCATCCGAAAGGAACTTGCTGAAAAGGGAGTAATCTTTCTGGATACCGACACCGCCCTTAAAGAGCATCCCGAACTTTTCAAAAAGTACTTCGGAACCGTGGTGGGACCAGACGACAATAAATTCGCCTCCCTGAACACCGCGGCATGGAGCGGAGGGTCTTTCGTATACGTTCCCAAGGGGGTGGAAGTGTCTATACCCCTTCAGGCCTACTTTAGGATAAACACTCCCAATATGGGCCAGTTTGAAAGAACCCTGATCATAGCCGACGAAGACTCGTACGTGCACTACGTAGAGGGCTGCACGGCTCCGATTTACGCCACCGACTCCCTTCACGCGGCCGTGGTGGAAATAATAGTGGAGCGCGGAGCCAAATGCCGCTACACCACTATTCAGAACTGGTCGACTAACGTTTACAACCTCACCACCCAAAGGGCCATCGTAAAAGCGGGAGGGGAGATGGAATGGGTCGACGGCAATATAGGGTCGAAGACCACCATGAAATACCCCTCATGCGTGCTGACCGAACCCGGAGCAAAGGGATCGGTTCTTTCCTTATCCCTGGCCGGAAACGGGCAGTGGCAGGACACCGGAGCGAAAATGATTCATCTGGCTCCCCGCACTTCTTCCACCATAGTGGCAAAGTCGATCTCCAGAGGCGGGGGAAGATGCGCTTACAGGGGGCTTGTAAAGATAGTGAAGGGGGCAGACGAGTGCAAGTCTTCCGTAAGCTGCGACACCTTGCTTGTGGATGAAATTTCCCGCTCCGACACTTTCCCCACCATGGACATCTCCGAAAACCGCGTGGAAATGAGCCACGAGGCTACGGTTTCCAAGATATCTTCCGACCAGCTTTTCTACCTCAGATCCCGTGGAATTGAGGAAAAGGAAGCCTCGGCCATGATAGTGCGCGGGTTTATAGAGCCGGTGTCAAACGAGCTTCCCATGGAGTACGCCCTGGAACTTAACCGGCTGATAGAGCTTCAAATGGAAGGAGCCGTGGGATGAAAGGCTACGACGCCCTTTCCGAGCCCGAGGGAATCATCTCCTTTGATCCCGGAGCTTTTAAAGATTTGAGAAAGAGCGAAGAGTGGAAGTATGACCCCATAGAAAAAGTGGAGGAGTTTCTAAAACCTTTTCAGCCTTCGCTCTGCGCCTCCGTTCGGTTAGACGGAAGGGAAGCGGAAGAAGGGAAAGCCGGCAAGCTTCTCAGCCCGAAAGACAAGGTAGAGGCCCAGGCTTTTTCAACCCTGCGCCGCAGGTTTCGCATCGAAATTCCGGAAGGGGATTCGAGGATAGAAGTAGAAAACAACGGGGAAAAAGACAGCCTCATGCTTTCTTTGGAAATCCGCGCCGGACAAGAGTCTAATGTGCTTTTGACGTTTGAAGGTTCAGGAAAAGGGATCTACTTTTTGGATGTCGAAGCGGAAGAAGAAAGCAAGGCATACTTAACCGTCTTATGCCGGGGGGAAGGGGAAAAATTCGTATACGACTCCACCAGGATCGCCTCCGGGGCCAGAGTTAAAAGAAACCTCCTGTGCATGGGGGGAAAGTTTACAAGGTACTCTTCAAGGGCTTTCTTCTCCGGGCCTCACGCGGAAGCCGAAATGAACGGCATTTATTTCATCCACGGAGACGGCTTTGCAGAGACGAGGGTAAGGGTGGCCCATGCCTTTCCGGACTGCAAGTCCAGGGTCTCTTACAGAGGGGCGCTTCTGGGAGGCATGGCCAGAAGCGCATGGGTAGGAGAGAGCATTATAGGAAAGAACGGAAAGGGCAGCGACTCTTACGAGCTGAACAAAAATTTCGTCCTTACCCCGGGAGCCAAATCTTTTTCCGAGCCCCAGCTTGAAATTAAAAACGGAGACATCCTCGCGGCCGGCCATTCCAGCTCTGTAGGATATTTTGATCCCAATCAAATTTTCTACCTCAGATCCCGCGGAATCGGAGAAGAAGAAGCCAAAGAGATGATAGTCTCCGGATTCTTTGAAGAGCTCCTTTCCCAGATGGGTTCTTCAGAAGCAAAAGGGGAATTTGAACAATTTTGCAAAAGGATAGGCGGTTTTAATGGCTCACAGGCTTGAAGTGAGGGATTTTAGGAGCTCGGTACAAACCAAGGAGGGTCCCAAGGAGATTTTGAAGGGCGTGAATTTTAAAGCCTCTTCCGATGAGATACACGTCCTTATGGGCCCCAACGGCTCCGGGAAGTCTACCCTGGCTTACAGCCTCATGAATCACCCCGATTATTCCACTTCGGGCAGCGTGAAGATGGACGGGAAGGAAATGGAGCTCATGACCCCCGATGAGAGGGCTAAAGAAGGCCTGTTTTTGGGGATGCAGTATCCTGTAGAAATTCCGGGGGTGCCCCTCATAAATTTCCTTAGAACCTCCCTGAAGGCCCTTAAAGGCAAGGCGCCCGCCCTCAGAAGCTGGCCCGCGATTTTAAAGGGATACATGGAGAGGCTGAAAATAGATCCCCAGTTTGCCTATAGAAACGTAAACGAAGGGTTCAGCGGAGGAGAAAAGAAGAGGGCGGAAATCCTGCAGCTGGAAGTTTTGAAGCCCAAATTCGCCATACTGGATGAAATAGACTCCGGACTCGACGTAGACGCCTTGAAGATTGTAAGCGAAGGCATTTGCAGGAGCCACGAAGAAGGGTGCGGCATAATCTTAATCACCCATTACGCCAGGATCCTAAAGTACGTAAAGCCCGATTTCGTCCATCTTTTCTATAAGGGCCGCATAGCTCTGAGCGGAGGGAGGGATTTGGCCTACAAGATCGAAGAGGATGGCTACGACGGCATTTTGAGCTCTATACTGTGATTTATGGACAAAACAGTATGCAATGAGAGCGAATGGATTGCAGGCGCGCCTGAGATCCGGTCTCTTTTCCCGTTTTTTAAAAACAATCCCGATCTGACCTATTTGGATTCTGCAGCTACCAGCCAGAAGCTGAAAGGCGTGATAGAGAAAGGGTATGAGTTTTACTCAATCTATAACGCTCCCGTTAGCCGTTCCGCTTACGAGTTGGCCTACAGGGATACTGAAGAATTTGAGAAAACGAGGGAGGAAATCGCCTCTTTGATAGGGGCGGATTGCGAGGAAGTAGCTTTCACTTCTTCAGCTACCGGGGCTTTTAACATCCTGGCCAATTCTCTGGGATATGTAGAAGATCCCCGCAGCCCGCTTTATCTGGCCGAGGGCGATGAAATACTCCTGTCCCGCTCGGAACACAATTCGGTCCTACTCCCCCTCCAGGAACTGGCCCGCAGAAGGGGATGCACACTGAAATTCCTGCCCATGTCGGAAGACGGGCAAGTGGAAGGCTGGCAAGATGCCATAGGGGAGAAGACGAAAATCGTAGCCGTATCCCGCCTTTCAAACGTGACCGGGGCTTTTGCAGACATTCCTTCCATTTCTAAAGCCGCCCACGCTGCAGGAGCCATAGTCATAAGCGACATATGCCAGGCCGTAGCGCATGAAAAAATAGACGTGAAGGCGCTGGGGATTGATTTTACGGGATTTTCAGCCCACAAAATCTACGGTCCTACCGGCCTCGGGTTCCTTTACGGAAGGAAAGACCTGTTCGACCAGCTTCCGGCAAGCTACTTCGGAGGCTCCATGGTAGACAGCGCCTGGGAAAACAGGCAGGCCGTCTATAAGAGCGCCCCGTGGAGGTTTGAAGCGGGGACGCAGCCTGTAGCCCAGGTTATAGCCATGCAGGCCGCCTTTGATTTCTTAAAGAAAGGCATCTCTGAAACTGCTCTGACCGAAAGGCTGATGCAGGCTTCCTCCATACCTCACGTAAGAATTTTGGGGCCCTTAAGCCCTGCCCGCAGGGCGCCTATACTTTCATTCGAAGTAGAAGGCGTCCATCCCCACGACGTAGCCCAGTTTATGGCAGTAAACGGGGTGGCGATTCGCTCAGGGCACCAGTGCGCCCAAATCCTACACAGATCCTTTGGCATCCCCTCTTCTTCAAGAGCCTCTTTAGCCCCTTATAACGAGCCCGAAGAAGTGGACAGGTTCCTGGATCTCCTTTCCGGGCTTCGCAGCTATTTCATAAAGGGGGAGTGATGGAAGACATTTCTGAACTTTACAAGGAAACCATACTTGAGGCCTCCAGGGATCCCCATGGCAAAAAGGAGGTCTTTTCCGAAGAAGGATCCAAGGGCAACCGACAGTTCATTCACGCCGCCGGCTTCAATTCTTCCTGCGGGGACGAAGTGGAAATGGAAGTTGAGATGGAAGACGGGGTCATAAAGGGACTCGGATGGCGCGGAGACGGATGCGCCATTTGCACTTCTTCCCTTTCCATGATGACGGACCTCGTAGTGGGCAAAAGCAAGGAAGAGGCAATCGGACTGTTCTATGACTTTCTGAACATGATGAACGGCAAGGGCGAAGGAAAAGCCCCTGCCAGCCTCGGAGACGCCGCCGCGCTACAGGGGGTCTCAAAGTTTCCCATGCGTATAAAATGCGCCCTTTTGGGGTGGACTACCTTAAAAGAAGCTCTGGAAAAGGGAGGATGGGAGCAATTTTCCGGAACGTGCCCCATAGACGCTTTTAGGAGCAAAAAGGGAAAGTGAAATAAATGGGCGCTTCATCTGCTCCTTCCTCTTTTAAAAACGCCGGGAAAAATCCCACGAAAACCGAACTCATAGCTCCCGACGGCGAAAAAGAGGCGCTGGCAAAAAAGGTCTTGGACAAGCTTTCCGAGATTATAGATCCGGAGATCGGAATAGATCTCGTAAGCCTCGGGCTGGTATACAAGGTGGAAATAGACGAGCTTGAAAGGGCGATCCTTACCATGACCCTTACAACCCCCTTGTGCCCTCTGACCGACTCTATAGAAAACGAGATTGCCCATGCGCTTTGGGGTACGGTTTCCCAATTCAAGGTGGAGTGGACCTTTTCCCCTCTTTGGAGCGTGGAAAACATTTCCCAAGAGGGAGTGGAGCAACTCAGGGCGCTTGGGGCAGGGATTTAGGCCATACGGTTGTTTTTCGCCAGGCTTTGGCTTATGGAGAGCTGTCCGTGCACGCTGACGCCTGAAGACTTCGGGGAGTCCAAAGTGAAGTTGGAAGAAGAGAGGGTGGTAAACCACTCGCGGGAGGTGTCTATGGAAGGAGAAGAAAGCTCTATATTTTGAGCCACGTTCTCCATCAGGGTGTTCCAGTTTAAGTATCCTTTCCACGCTCCTCTGAGCGGGGCCACCTTCCCCATGGCGCTTCCGGCATTAGCCAAGGAAACGGTAGTGAGGGGAAGATAAAGGAAATCACCCTGAGGCAGGGCGTTTTCATTTTGGCTGGCAAAAATAAAGGCGTTTTCTCCATCTACAGGATCTATTACGGAGGCATCTTCCAAAATTTCTACGGCCCCCTCCTTGCCGTCTTCATTTGTAAGAAGCTGGAGCGAATAGGAAGTGGGGGAAGGCTTTTTATAGGGAGTGCCGGGGAAAAGCGAGTTCCACCCCTGTTGATCCCACTTCAAAAGTTCTGCAGCCTCCTGGGAAGCGTCTCCCGAAAGATCTTTAAATTGAACTCCGCTGCCGTAAAGGTACTGAAACACTGTGAGCTTTCCCGAATTAAAATAAAAAGCCTGATTTATGTCAGCGCCGGGAGAGGGGGTAGATGAAAGAAACCACATCCCTCCCTTTTGAAATTCTTCAGACATCGCTGTCCCATTGCCTTCTTCCTCAGAACCGGGGGAAACGGAACCTTGCGTATTTGAAGAAGCCTGGGCGTGGGAGTTGCCGCAGGCCGCAAGGGAAAAAAGAAGCAAAAAGCCAAGCGCCGCAACTGTCAGGGAGCGGGCGAGCAATCTTTTTTTCGTCACCATTTCTCCAAATTAGCAAAAAGTTTAAGAAAATATATTGGAGTTTTCCGGCGGGAAAAATTGCCATTAAAATATGAAAATTTCCTGTATTTTTAAGTTTCTACTACTATAGAGTTTATGGATCAGCAAATCGTCAAGCAGTATACCACGCCTCTGCCTCAGCCAATCGACAGCGACAAAAGCATTTTTGAACTTGTAAAAGGCAGAGCCGAGCGCCTGCCGGATAAGCCCCTCATATGTTACAAAGAGGGAGGCAAATGGATTGGTTTCAACGGTATACAATTCAGGGATATGGTGATCAGGCTCGCCAAAGGGTTCCTTGGAAAGGGCATTCAAAAAGGGGATGCGGTGGCGATCTTTTCCCACACCAGCTGGGAGTGGGTAGCCCTCGACGCATCCCTGCTCGCAATAGGGGCTGTGGTGGTCCCGGTCTACGAGACCAATTCTTCCGCCCAGGTAAAGCAGATTTTCAACGATTCCTCCGTAGCCTACGCTTTTGCGGAAAATATTGACCTGAGATCCAAAATAGAGAGCGTAAAAACTGAAATCCCGTCTCTGAAAGAGGCCTTCACTATAGGGGAAGGAGCTCTGGATGCGATAGAGGCCTTCGGGAAAAACATCACAGACGAGGAATTTGAAAAGGCCGCCGCGCAGGTGAAGGGTGACGACGTTGCTACCATCGTTTACACTTCAGGATCCACCGGCACCCCGAAAGGGGCGGAGCTCACCCACTCCAACTTCGTCTTTGCGGCGCTTTCGGGGTGCCAATACATCCCCCGCGCCTGCAATATTCCCGACAGGCGCATTTTGATGTTCCTCCCCCTCAGCCACGTCTTCGCCAGGTACATGGAAATGCTGGCCTTTGCGGGCACCCTGCAGATGGGTCTCACTTCCAACTTCACTACGATAATCCAGGACTTCCAGTCTTTCGGCCCCACCCTGCTTCTGGCCGTGCCAAGGATTTTTGAAAAGGTCTATAACGCCGCAAGTCAAAAGGCAGGAACCGGATACGCCGGGCACGTATTCGCCAGGGCGGCCAAGCTTGCCCGCCTCTGGAGCGAAAGAGAGCAGGAAGGAAAGTCTTTAGGAGTCGGAGAAAAGATGCGCTACTCCCTCTACAAAAAGCTCGTCTACTCCAAAATTCTCGAAGTCTTCGGGCCTAACGCCGACTTCTGCATAACGGGGGGAGCCCCGATAGATCCCTCCCTCGCCCACTTTTTCGCCGGGATTGGAATGCCCCTGTTAAACGGGTACGGAATGACGGAGACCTGCGGGCCCGTCACGGTAGAAACCCCCACTAACAAGAGGATCGGCACCGTGGGCGCCCCGCTTTGCGGAATGACCGTGGGCATTGCCGAAGACGGGGAAATCTGCATAAAGAGCCGCAGCGTCATGAAAAGGTACCACAATATGCCAGAGGCCACGCAAGAGGCCCTTGTGGACGGCTGGTTCCACACCGGAGACGTGGGAGATATAGATGACGCGGGAAGGGTGTTGGTCACCGACAGGAAAAAGGAGCTGATAATCACTGCGGGAGGCATAAACGTAGCCCCCGCCCCGCTACAGGCTAGCATAGAATGCTGCCCTGTAGTGGCCCAGTGCCTTGTAATAGGCAACAATAAGAGGTTCGTGTCGGCCTTAATAACTTTGGATCTTGAAGACACCAACCAGTGGCTCCAATCCAAGGGGCTTCAGCCCTGCAAGGATCTGAAAGAAGCCAGCGAGAACCCCGTGGTAAGGAGCGAAGTGCAAAGCGCGGTGGACGCCGCCAACAAGACCGTCTCGAGGGCGGAATCCATAAGGAAGTTCGCGATCCTCCCGGGCGAGTTCACTCCCGAAAACGGGATGCTTACGGTGTCTTTGAAGGTAAGAAGAAAGCAGGTGGAGGCCCACTACAAGGACGTAATAGAGTCCATATACAAGGCCCCCGCGCCCAAAAAGCAGAATTAATCAGGAGGCCAGGGAAGAAAGCCTGGAAACCAGCATATCGAGGAACTGCTCCTTTTTCACCCTGACGGCCACCAGGGTCTTTTTGACCGGGTCGGAAAGCATGGAAAGGTCCCCTATCGTTCGCCCTCGAAGGGGAGGTTCGGTTTCCACCATAAGGTTTATTGGAAGGCACTCTACAAGATCCGGATTTATCGCCACCCCCACGGCCAAGGGATCGTGCAGGCCGCACCCTCCCAGCCCCGGCGCCGTCACTTCATAGGCCTTTATGTAGTAGTCTGTCACATCCGCCAAAAACTTTGCGCGTTCTGTTCCAAGCTCCCTCCACTTCGCCGTTTCGCGGGTGGTGAGGAGGGTCTGGAGGGTGACGTCCAGGCCGATCATGGTGGTATTTATATGCTTTACCACATAGTCGGCGGCATCAGGATCCTGGTTGATGTTGGCTTCGCTCCAGTCGGAGACGTTTCCGGGAACCGTAAGCGCCCCTCCCATAAATACGACTCTTCCTATAAGGGAGCTTATGGAAGGGTCTTTTTGCAGGGCCGCCGCAAGGTTTGTGAGGGGCCCCGTGGGCACGTATATAAGGTCTTCTTTATACTTATGGGCGGAGTCAATGAGGAAGTCTATTCCGCTTATTTCTTCCGGCCTCCTCTTAGAATCGGGGATCCGACATTCCCCTATGCCGTTTTTGCCGTGGATGAAGGAAGAAATCTCCATCACTTCAAAAGAATCCTTCTTCAGCGCGTGTTCAAGGCCGCGGTAAACCTTCACATCTTTGCCGAAAAGGTCTGTAATGGCCAGATCGTTTCTAAGGCCCTGATCCATATACACGTTCCCGTAAGTGCCTATTATCCCTATAAGTTCCACTTCCGGGCTTGCCATCGCAAGAGACATCGCAAGGGTGTCGTCAATGCCGGTATCCAGATCCAGTATCAGCTTCTTCATTTTTATTTCACCACTTTCAATCCGGCTACAGCCTTTTCAACAATATTCCAGAATTTTTCCACGTCCAAAGAAAGGCCTACCTGGGTGCGGCAGTCTTTGGGGGCCATTGCCCTAAGGTCCGCCACAGTCATTCCGCAAGTCAGGTCTCCCTTCGTTTCCACCGATACCGGGCACTTTACGGTCCTAACCACCGAGGGGTCGAGAGCGTAGGCCACGGCGCAGGGGTCGTGGGTGGGAGGATCGGGGAAG
This sequence comes from Aeriscardovia sp., assembly GCA_017632855.1. Taxonomy (GTDB): domain Bacteria; phylum Actinomycetota; class Actinomycetes; order Actinomycetales; family Bifidobacteriaceae; genus RGIG1476. Next base: position 37,094 of record JAGBQM010000009.1, on the reverse strand, counting down.
CACTCTTCATCTTTGTAGGAATCCCTGAAGAAATTGATAAGGCCGTTTAAAACTTCTCCGAGGTCCGGATTGGCTTTAACCAGCCTCTCCTGCACTTCTTTGGTGCATATGGCCTGGTGGGTGACGTCCAAACCGATCATCGTTATAGGCCATGGCCTTTCAAATACCACTTTGGCTGCCTGGGGATCCGTATAGGCGTTAAATTCGGCCACTGCGGTTACATTTCCCGTATGCACCGCTCCGAGCATCATGATGACTTCCTTCACCCTTGAGCAAATCCTTGGCTCCATAAGGGCCGCCATGGCGATATTCGTAAGGGGGGCGGTAGTAATCAGGGTGACGTACTGGTCCGGATTTTCCATGACGGTTTTTACGATTTGCTCTGCAGCGTAGGTTCCCGCTACTTGGGTCTTGGGAGGATCCAGCTTCACTCCGTCCAATCCGGTTTCGCCGTGAATGTATCCGGCCCACTTTGGAGCCTTCACCAAGGGGGTGGGGCAGCCGGAATACACCGGAATGTCTTTCCCTACGAGCTCTATTAAAGAAAGTGCGTTTTTAGTAACTTTTTCCAGGCTTTGGTTCCCTCCGGCGGTCGTGACTTCTATAAGGTCGATTTCCGGATCCCCCATCGCCATAAAGAGGGCCAGGGCGTCGTCATGGCCGGGATCGCAATCTAAAATTACGTGTTTCATTTCACCTCTAATCACTCTCGGCTCAGGGCCTCTATAGCGTCGATTAGCACTTTAATTCTAGACTTGCTGAGCCCTTCGGGAGGCAGGAGAGAGACCGCCACGCAGTTGAAGGGGGTATCGAAAAAGTAGCCGGGTTGGGCGGAAAGGGCGTACTTTTTTATAAGTTCGGTCACCAAAGCGTCTTCGTCTATAGTGGAAGCGAACCTCACCAGGGCGCTCCATCCGCCCTCGGGTTCTATGAGGGAAGAAGCGAGATCTCTTCCTGAAAAAGCCTTTCTCAGCGCTTCCAAATTCTCTTGCGTCCTCTTTCTTACTTCTTCTGTCTTTTTCGGAGCTAGTTCAAGCAGGCGGGGGGTGGATTCGTTTTGAAACCAGGAGTTGGGAAGGAAGCTGTCGGCTATAAAGTCCAGCCGCGCTTCAGCCTCCGCCACTTCATCTTCCCTTCCCGACACTTCAATCCACGCGGTCTTTATCTGGGGGGAGGCGAGGAGCTTGGAAAAGCCGTCAAGGGAGAATGTAAGCGCCTGTGCCGTCCCTGAGATCCTGCCGGGGAGGTTGGAGGAGAAGCCGTAGTCGTAAAACACTTCGTCGCATATTATGGCCACGTCTTTTTTCCTGCACAGCCCGCTTATTTTTTCAAATTCCTCTTTTGAAACGTAACTTCCCGTGGGATTATTGGGATGGATTAAGACAAGAGCCTTAACATCAGGCTGGGAAAGGGCCTCTTCTACCGAGGGAAGGTCTATGTACCACGACCCGTCAAAGCGGAGAAAATAGGGTATGGCCTCTACTCCCTCTATCTTTGCTATGGAGGGAATGAGGGGGTAGCCGGGGGAGGGGTAGGCGATCTTGTCTTGGGGATCGCAAAGTAGCTTCATAAGCCAGCTGTAGCCCTGGGAGGTGGAAGAGAGAAGGTAAATCCGCTCAGGGGAAGGCGGAAGAAAGAGGGGGGAGATTCTGTCTTTCCTTTTGGAAAGAAACTCCGCCAGAGCCATCCTTGTAGGCAGTTCCCCTTTAGGATCAGGATTATATGCTCCGAATTTTTTAATTCCAAGTCCGAAATGAGTGGGATTGGAGTCGTTTAGCTGGGAGATTTTTCCGGCTTTTTGCTCCTCTATTAAAATGTCGTTTAATCGCCCAGAGTCAGAACGTTTAGAATATATGATCATGCTAACACTCTAACTACTTATCGGAGGTAAAAAATGTATAAAAATGAATATAATGAGCAAGATATAGAATCCCTCCGGAGAAAGGTAAAGACACTGCAAAATCCTAAAACGGGAGTATATGATTTTAAAAATTTTGGTACACAAGGCATTGGTCATCTTGCTTTAGCGCTCAGCGAGAATTACGTTGAAGCCACGAAGGAATATAACGATCCTTACAGCGATAACCATTACACATTACAAAGCCTCGAAAGTATGAAAGATAAGGGGGGTTCCAAATTAGAGTATGATCATATTATTCCTCTTCAAGAAGTTTGGGATCGTGCTGGTTATGGGTGGTCTGAAGAAAAGAAAACTAAGTTTGTCTTTGATTTAAGAGTGGGAGTTGTCACATCAAGTGAAATCAATAACAACAAGAAGAAGAGTAGCTTAGTCAATTTTCTAAATAACCCAGTGTTCAAGGGAGATAAAAGGTCTTTTTGTTTAAGTTGGCTAGTGATAGCTGTAGAGTACGATATTCCTTTAACTCAAGGTGAGATAAATGAAATTGACAATAAATTATTAAAAAATGGTAGCTTCCCAGCAAAGGTGATAAATCCCATAAAACCCTGGTAAGCAATATCTAAACAAAGGCTAAAGGAATACAATGAGGAGGCTAAACTATTAGATTGTTGACGGCTTTGCCACCAATCTAACCCTTACCCTAAAACCAATGTGGAGCGGTACATGGAAGCAGAAAATGAAATGACTAAAACGGTAATAACTATTGCCCACGCCCACCACACCATAGAAGGCCTGCTTAAAGCCATTTCTGATCAGCTTTTAAAGCAGAACGCGGATTACCTCCTTCCAAACGAGCAGCTAGACAGCCTCATAGGGATGCTTGTGATGAGAAGCTACCGCTGCCACATATCGAAAAAAAACACTTTCCCCATCACTGTCGAACTGACCTCTAAATCGCAAGACGACGGATTCGCTTACCTGCAGGACTGGAAGGAACTCAATAAAAAGCAGGCAGAGGCAAAGTAAGAAACCCTTCCTTCTACTTTTTTTCCAAAATACTTTTCTGAATGCTCCAGGCCGGTTTCCAAGATTTATCCTTCATAACTTTTCTAGAGTCCGCCCACCCTTTTACGAGGGGGAAAACGGCCTTCGCCCTGCGATCCAAAACGGCGATTCTCACCAGCTCCTTTAGGAAAGTGAGGAAGGTGCCGAGTCCGAAAAGCAAAGGATCGTAATCTCCAAACAGAGACATATATCGCATCATAAATCCGCGGTTTCGCATTATGTAGTAACGGTTGAGGTCGGACGTGGAATTAAGCCTTCTGTTTCCTCTTAACTTTAAGTTATTGATGGAGCGGGTCCTTTGCAAAATAAGATCGGGAACCACAATGGGGTTGAAAGCTTTGCTGGCCAAATACCCGTAAGTGGTGTCATCCCAGTAAATAAAGAAACGAGGATCCGGAAAGCCTATTTTTTCCACGAGGCTTCTTTTAACCAAAACTCCTTCAAAGCAGCAGGTATTGGCCGGTTTAAAGGGGCTGCACTCTTTTGCGGCAAAGGGATTGGGAATGGCCAAAGGGATGATAAACCGGTACTGCCAGTAGAATGGGGTTCCATCGCTGTTAAGGCGGGACCCCTGTACCATAGGGCTTTTTTCTTCCCACTTTGAAAGCCTCTCCAAGGCTCCCGGCAAGATCATCACGTCGTCGTCCATCAGCCAGAACCACTCCGCGCCGAGCTTATAGGCGGTTTTCACTCCCGCATAAAACCCTCCGGCTCCGCCCGTATTTTCTTCCTGCCTTTCGTAGTAGACCCGGACGCCTTTCTTTTCCATCTCTCTTTTAAAGGCAAGGGCGAGGGGGGCCGCACCTCCTTCGGGATCGTTATCCACCAAAACTACCATCCAAGGGCTCTCGGTTTTGATGGAGTCAAGGAGCTTTTCCAGAAGTTCGTTTCTCTTATATGTAGTTACCACTATCGCAAGTTTTTTCACTTTTCCACTTCTCCTGCAGGCTTTGCGCGAGCCACTATCCAGCTTAAAGCCAAACACGCAACATAGATGCAAGTCATGACTATAGAAAGCGTGGCGAAAGCCGATATATAGCTTTCAGGACCGAAAGATCCGGGCTGGCAAGCCTGAAAAATCGCCATGCACGCGGCGCTCCCCACGGCCCCTCCGATCTGCATGCTTTCCTGCTCGGCTGTGGAAAGATCCGCAGCCATGGAAGGAAGAAAGGAAAAAATGCTGGACTCTACCGCCAGGGTGCTCAAAGCCACCCCTACAAAGCAAAGAAGGGCTGAAACAAAAGTATAAGCCAGGGCGCCCCCGGAAATGCTTTTTAAAACGCTTAGGGCCAGAAAGCCTAAAACAAGCAGGGAAAAACCTGAAAAGAGAAGGAACTTCGAGCCCCATCTGTCATAGATTTTTCCAGCCAAAAGGGCAAAAAGCTGGGAAATGGCCAAAGGCGCCATGAGCATGGAAGAAGCGGCCTCGGGGGAAAGCCGGAAACCGGGTTCTATGGCCATGGGGTATACCACCGACAGGCACATATTTGCGATCTGCAGGCAAAAAATCAAAAGCAGCCCTATCAGGACGGGCTTTTTGGAGATGGAAAAAAGATCCACCAAAACGCCCTTCTTCTTCCTCTTTCCAAGGTAAAACTGCCTGCAGATCCAAAAAGAAAGCACGAGCAATCCCGCTGCAAGCACGAGAATCCCCCACAGGTTTTTGTTGGACAAAAGCTCTATCCCCACTATTATGCAGGGGAAGCTGAAAACCGTTTCCAATACCGACAATCCATCCGGGGAAGGAGACTTATGAGGAGAAATGTCTTTTACGAAAAAAACGGAGAGGAAAAGAAACAGCAGGGCGGCAAGGAAGGGGAGAAGGAAAATAAAGTGCCAATTCGCCTTGGAATTTAAAATGGCTCCGGAGTAACTGGGGGCAAGGGAAGGGCCCAACCCGCACGCTATGCCGCAAATGGAAATCACATGCCCTCTGTGCTTGGGGGAAAAGAGGGTGAGGGCGGAAAAGAAGAGGAGGGGGGTTATAAATCCCGCGCCCAGGCCCTCTATCACCCTTCCGACTATGAGAATCCAAAAGGTTGGGCTGAAAAAATCTATGGCAAGGCCAATGCAGGAAAGGCAAAGCGCCGCGGAAATTACCAGCTTTGTAGAGTAGCCGTTTATGAAAAAGGCCAGAAGAGGGACGGTGACGCTCATGGCCACCAGAAATCCGCTCATCGTCCACTGCACGGTAACGTAGTCCAGGTTGAACTGGCGCATTAAGAGATTGTCTCCTACGGAAAGCAGCGTCTCGTTAAACAAACAGAAAAAGGCGGATCCCAGCAATATGAAAAACATTGCAAGTTTTCCGCCAGATTTCAGATGCGTGTGATTGCCCATCAGCTCTTGGAAGAAGCCAGTTCCGCCTTCCCGCTTTCAGCCGGGGCGCCCTCGGCCAAGAAGGTAAAGTTCTCCCCGTCGCTTCCCACCTTTATAACCTGGCCTGCGCTAAATTCCCCTTTCAAGATCCCTTCCGCTATCCGGTCTTCGATATCGTTTTGTATCACCCTCCTAAGAGGCCTTGCGCCCAGAAGGGGATCGAAGCCCTTCTTGCTCAAAAGCTCCTTAGCTTCGGGCGTGAACTGGGCTGAAAGGCTGTTTTCAAACAGCCTTTCTTCGAGTTGGGCGAGCTGAATGTCTACAATCTCTCTTATCTGGGGCAAAGTGAGCTGTTGAAAGACTATGATGTCGTCCAAGCGGTTTAGAAACTCCGGCCTGAAGTTCTGCTTCAGATCCGCTTCCACCCTGGACTTCATGTTTTTGTAGTTGGCCTCAAAATTGTCTGAGACGGTAAAGCCCGTGGTCTGATTTTGAGAGATGTCTTTGGTGCCGATATTGGTGGTCATTATGATGATGGTGTTTTTGAAGTCCACTTTGCGGCCCTGGCCGTCGGTAAGGTGCCCGTCATCCAGGATCTGAAGCATCGTATTGAAGACGTCGGGGTGAGCTTTCTCGATTTCATCGAACAAAATCACCGAGAAGGGCTTCTTTCTCACTTTTTCCGTCAGCTCTCCGCCCTCTTCGTAGCCCACATATCCCGGAGGCGCCCCGAAGAGCCTGGAGACGGCGTACTTTTCGGAAAATTCCGACATATCCACGCGTATCATGGCGTTCTCGTCATCAAAGAGGAACTGGGCCAGAGCCTTGGCGAGCTCGGTTTTTCCTACGCCCGTGGGGCCTGCGAAGATGAAGGAACCCGTGGGCCTCTTCGGATCTTTAAGCCCCACCCTCGCTCGCCTCAGCGACTTTGCCAGGGCGTTTACGGCTTCGTCTTGGCCTACGACCCTTGAATGCAGGGCCTGCTCTAAGGCCAGAAGCTTTTTGCTTTCCTCTGCGGTCAGCTTGAATACGGGGATTCCGGTGTTCTGGCTTACCACTTCCGCTATGGATTCTTCCGTTATCTGCATGGAGGAGCCGTTTCTCTCCTGCTCCCACTGCGCCCTCTTCTCATCCCTCTCTTTTTGAAGGGCCTGGGCCCTCTCCTTGGCGCTCGCAGCTTCTTCGAAGTTGGAAGTGGACTGGGCCTCGCGGGTAGCCTCGCTTATGGCCCTGTCTAAGGCCTTTATCTCGGGAGGGGCCGTAAGCCTTTTTATCCTCATCCTCGCTCCGGCCTCGTCTATGAGGTCTATCGCCTTATCGGGAAGGTTTCTGTCCTGGATGTAGCGGGCGGAAAGTTCAGCCGCGCTTTGCAGGGCGGAGTCGGTTATGGTCACCTTGTGGAAGCCCTCGTAATGGCTGCGGAGCCCCCGAAGTATTTGAACGGTTTGGGCAACGGAGGGTTGAGACACCGTTATCGGCTGAAACCTCCTCTCCAGCGCCGCGTCTTTTTCTATGTATTTCCTGTATTCGGAAATGGTGGTGGCTCCAATGGTTTGAAGCTCCCCTCTTGCCAGCATGGGTTTCAGCATGTCTCCTGCTCCCAGGGCCCCATCGGCCGAGCCTGCTCCCACTATCTGGTGGATTTCGTCTATGAACAGGATTATGTTTCCGCTGGTCTGGACTTCCTTTATGACCTTTTTAAGCCTTTCCTCGAAGTCCCCCCTGTAACGCGATCCCGCTACGAGGGAAGCGAGATCCAGAGAGTAGATTTGCTTTCCTTTAAGGGTTTCCGGAACGTCTTGAGCCACGATTTTCTGGGCCAGGCCCTCCACTACCGCAGTCTTTCCCACCCCGGGCTCCCCTACGAGGACGGGGTTGTTTTTCGTGCGGCGCGAAAGCACCGTCATAACGCTTAAAATCTCGTTTTCCCTGCCTATTACGGGGTCAAGCTTCCCCTGGGCCGCCAGCTGGGTAAGATCCGTGCCGAACTGGGAAAGCATGGCGGATACGCTGCCATCAGGCTTGTTTTCAACCCCGCCTGCGTTAGCGAGCCTTCCCTCCTCTTCATCGTTCTTCTGGCCCCTGATGGCGTTCAAGGTGGAAGTCCTTATGTCTTCTGGATCGGCTCCAAGCTGGATAAGGACCTGGGCCCCTATACCCTCTCCCTGCTTTACGAGGCCAAGGAGGATGTGCTCGGTGCCGATATAGGTGTGCCCCAGCTGCAGGGCCTGCCTTAAGGTCATATTCAGGGCGTTTTTCGCGTTGGCAGTCAAAGGCAGGTGCTTACCGGTGTCCGGGCTGTCACCCATGCCTATCATGTCTATTACTTCGTTTCTGGCCTTTTCCAGGGTGATGCCCTTTTCGTTTAGCACCTGGGCGGCAATGCCCTCCCCCTCTTCCAGAAGCCCAAGGAGGATGTGCTCGGTGCCGATGTACGCGTGATTCAGCGAATGAGCCTGCTTCTGAGCCAGAACCATAGCCCGTTTGGCGCGATCGGTAAACCGTTCAAACATTGGTTTCCTTTCTTTCCGGAAGATTGCGCATCTTCTTCCGGCTGTTTGCTTGTTTTCTTTCCGCTTTTCCCTTTTTCCGTTTGCGGTTAATTTCGAGATCGGACCAGCTCAGTCGTCTATATCAAAATCTTCGGCTACAGCCCTAAGCATTTTGGCCAGCCTGTCGCAGGTTAATGGGTCGGGCCATTTTCCATGCTTTAATTTTGCATTGGTGGAGTCTAAAAGCTTTATCAGATCTTCTATGATTGCATTCATTTCATCGCTGGTATGCCTGCGGGGAACGGAGCGCTGCACCACGTGCAGGTTAAAAGCCTGCATGCGCCCGGCCTCCTCGATTTCCGAATACTCCACTTTCATGCCCGATTTCGGAGTAAAGCTGGAAGGAAGGTTGGAGGCTGAAAGATACACTTCTTTGCCGCCCTCCCCCACGATGAATCCGTAGCCTTTTTTGCTATCGAACCAGCGAATTTTACCAGTTGGCACAGCTTCCTCCTTCACTGCCTTTTCAACTAATGATATCAATTTTGTCTTTTGCATTTTTTCAGCTTTTCCCCTCCGAATTTGCAATGGGAAGGGGAGAGCCCGAGGCCGGGATGGCCGTTATTATCGTCAGGCCCCCTCCCGGGGTAGGCTTTGCGCAGATAAAGCCGGAGTGAGAGGAGATGATGGCTTTGACGATTGCCATGCCTAAGCCCGTTCCGCTTTTTTTGCGGGTCCTGGAGGGATCGAAAGTATAAAACCTTTCAAATATCCTTCCTATGGAATCCGGGGTCATGCCGGGGCCGTGATCGGAGACGGCAATCAGGGCGTAGGGGTTTCCGCCTTTGCCCTGCAAAGACTTCTGCATGCCTTTGCAAAAGGCTTCCAGAGGCTCTTTGGAGGAAGCCAGATCTTTGCAGGCCTCGTATGAAAGGTCGGCTTCCACCGAGGAAAGGGAAATTTCCACGGGGCAGTCGGGAGGGGTGTACTTGTGGATATTTCCCACAAGGTTCGTAAAGACCTCCCTAAGCCTGGTTCCGTCCCCGTAGGTGGCTATGGGGGGAAGTTCTCCCGGAACGAAGCGGGTGCAGGAGAAAAAGGCCTGCTGAGGATCTTTTGCGGTCTTAAAATCTGCAAGGAACTCAAGGGTGCCCATGCAGACCTTCCTTTGGGGATCCAGCACCATGAGGTCTTCAACGCTGTCCAAGATGAGGGAATCCAGTTCGACGCTTTGGGTCAGATCTATCCCCCTGCCCTCGTCTAGCCTCGCCAAAGAAAGAAGGTCGGTTACAAGTTCGGTCATCCTTGCGCTCGAAGCCCCGATCCTGCCGACGATTTCATCCGCCTTCTCCAAATCCTCCCCTTCTTCCCTCTCCATCTTATAAAGCTCGGCATAGGCCCTTATGGCCGACAGCGGCGTTCTCAACTCGTGGGAAGCGTCGGAAATGAATTGCTTCATCTGATTGTTCGTCTCTTTTTGCGCTTCAAAGCTCTTTTCTATCTTTGAAAGCATTACGTTCAAAGAGCTGGCGAGGCTTCCTATCTCCGTACTTTCGGGAAACGAGGGGACCCTCTGGGAAAGATCCCCGTTTGCGATATTTGCGGCTATGGTCTCTATCTGCTTTAAAGGCCTCAAGGTCTTTGAAATGATAAGAGAACCTATTATGAGAGCTATGAGGATTATGATGATTCCCACGATTATGAAGTAGTAAATCACCATCCACGCCGTCTCCTGAGCGTTATAGAGAGACAACCCTATGTAGAGGATGCCCGATTCCCCGCTCCCGCTTTGGTACCAGTGGAGCTTTAGCACCCTCCAGTCGGCCCTCACCTCTTTGTAGGAAGAGTTGGCGTCCCCTTCCTGAAGGACGCGCGAACCCACGGTGGTGGGGACCCCGAACTGAAGGGGCCCCTCCTGTCCGCTGGGGGCGAGCTTCGGCACGCTCTCGGCCCCACCATCCAATATGGGGATGAGCGGAGTGCTTAGGATCTGTCCCTGGTTATTCCTTATCTGAAGGAAGTAGTCCGTTGGAAGTGCTTCGGATTTGGAAGAAAAGGGCTCTACGTTGTTGAGGATGAGCTGGGCCTGGGAAGAGAGCTGGTTATCGATCCTGTTGACAGTGTAGTTCCATATAAGCTCCTTTGTGGCGAAAGCCACGACCGAGATCCCCGCGGCCAGAAGGACGAACAAAATGGCTATAAGCTGAAGGTTCAGCGGGATGGCGTTTCCGCGGGTTTTCTTGGAGCTTTCGCGGGGCCTTTCTTCTCCCTCACGGCTTTTTGCCAATTTTCTCTCCGCCTACTCTTTGGCTTCCTTTGGAGTCCTTATCATGTATCCTGCGGAACGCACGGTCTGTATCAGGGGCTCCACCTTCTTTTCCTCTCCGTTTTCATCCGCATAGGTTATCCCGTCTATCTTCTTTCTTAGGTAAGAGATGTAGGAATCCACTATCGGGACTTCCACCACTTTTCCTTCCCAAATGTGGGATATGATCTCCCCCTTGCTTAAGGCCTTGTCCTTATTTCTTACAAGGTAGTCGAGAAGCCAGAATTCGGTAGGGCTTAGCCTTACCACCTTCCCGTGCCTGGTCACTTCCAGAGCGTCTTCGTTGATCTCAAGATCCGCTATGGAGATGATGGGCTTGGGCTTGGTCTGGGGTTTTGTCATTTCCAGAGTCTTTTTTATCTTCCACGTCAGTTCGTCAAATACGAAAGGCTTGGTGACGTAGTCGTTTCCGCCGGCGGCGTACCCTAAAATCCTGTCCTTGGGAGCGTCTTTTGCGCTCAGAAAGATTATCGGAATGTGCTTGTCGTTTCTGCGTATGGTCTTGCAGACTTCCAATCCGCTTCTATCGGGAAGCATGACGTCCAGGATCACCAGATCGGGCTTGCTAAGCTCTATTAGCTCTATCGCGTCTTTGCTGTTGGTAGCGGTTCTTACTTTAAAAGCAGGGAGTCTGAACCTTAACCCTTCCTTAAGGGTGTAAAGTATGTCCTCATCATCGTCCACTACGACGATAGTGCCGATATTATCCTTGTCCATAGTTGATAATTATACGATAATTTTCAGATTTTATTCAGAAATTTCTATAAAAAAGAAGCTCCCCTGAAGGGAGCCTGGCTAAGCCGGATTAGTAATCCATGCCCTGGGGCTGAGGAGCCGCAGTCTTGGGTTCGGGCTTGTTTGCCACTACGGCTTCAGTGGTGAGGAACAGTCCTGCAATGCTGGAAGCGTTCTGCAAAGCGGAACGGGTGACCTTCACAGGATCGGCCACGCCCGCGGCCAAAAGATCCTCATACTTGCCGTTGTCTGCGTTGTAGCCTTCGCCCTTGGGAAGGGAGAGGACTTTGTCGGCCACTACGTCGCCGCTTACTCCGCAGTTTTCCGCAATCTGCTTTATGGGAGCGGATACCGACCTCATGACGATCTGAGCGCCCGTCTTTTCGTCTCCGCCCAGATCGTCTACCATGCCTTCGACTCCCTTGGCGGCTTCGATAAGGGCGACTCCGCCTCCGGGAACCAGGCCTTCCTCCACGGCGGCCTTGGCGTTGCGCACCGCGTCTTCGATGCGGTGCTTGCGCTCCTTGGCCTCTACCTCGGTAGCGGCGCCCACCTTGATTACGGCTACGCCTCCTGCCAGCTTTGCCAGCCTCTCCTGGAGCTTTTCGCGGTCATAGTCGGAATCGGTGGATTCGATTTCTTTGCGGATCTGAGCGATCCTGGCGTCTACATCCTCTTTCTTGCCTGCCCCGCCCACGATGGTGGTCTCATCCTTGGATACCGTCACCTTTTCCGCGGTTCCAAACACGCTCATGTCTATGGAATCGAGCTTGAGGCCCAGGTCGGAAGAGACTACCTGGCCTCTGGTAAGGATTGCCATATCCTGGAGCATCGCCTTTCTCCTGTCTCCAAATCCCGGAGCCTTTACGGCGCAGGAGGCGAAGGTGCCGCGGATCTTGTTGAGGATGAGGGTGGCGAGGGCCTCGCCGTCAACGTCTTCGGCGATGATGAGCAAAGGCTTTCCGGTCTTCATCACGAGGTCGGCAATGTGGATGATGTCCTGCTGGCTGGAAACCTTGTTGCTGGTGAAGAGGATGTAAGGGTGATCGAGCACGGCGGTCTGATCGTCGGGATTGGTCACAAAGTAGGAAGCGATATAGCCCTTGTCGAAGCGCATGCCTTCGGTGAACTCGAGGTCGATTCCGAATTTGTTGTTGTCCTCTACTGTTACGACTCCGTCCTGGCCCACCTTGTCGAGGGCTTCGGCAATTACCTTGCCGACTTCGGGGTCGCCTGCGGAAATGGTGGCGGTAGCCGCAATCTGCTCTTTGGTCTCAACGGGCTTGGCGTTTGCCAAAAGCTCCTTGACGATGGCTTCGGTGGCCTTTTCTATTCCCTTCCTCAAAGCTATGGGGTTGGATCCGGCCACTACGTTCTTAAGGCCTTCGTGAACGAGGGCCTGGGCAAGCACGGTGGCGGTGGTGGTTCCGTCTCCCGCAACGTCGTCGGTCTTCTTGGCGACTTCCTTTACGAGCTCGGCTCCGATCCTTTCAAAAGGATCTTCCAGCTCTATATCGTTTGCTATGGATACCCCGTCGTTGGTGATGGTGGGAGCGCCGTAGGTGCGGTCCAAAACTACATTGCGTCCGCGCGGCCCCAGGGTGACTTTTACGGTGTTTGCCAGCTTGTCTAAGCCGGCCAGCATCTCGGAGCGGGCTTCCTGATCGTAGGCTATGATTTTGGCCATATACCCTCCAAAAAACTAAACCTTATTTTTTTGCGTTCGGCCCGCGCGCCGTCAGCTACGCCCGGGCCGGGCCTGTTATTTATAGAGATTAGCACTCTACTCCTGAGAGTGCCAATTTATTGGCGCTTTTTTCTCAGGGGGTAACGAATATCGCTTCTATAGGGGCATTCAGCGGATAGCTTTGCTCTACGACCTGGCTTATTCCCAGGTCGGAGGCTACCTGGTTGGCAGTATTTTCGTTATTCGCCCCGTTGTACCAGACGACGTTTGAAGAGGGAGCCTGCTCATCGGGCCAGTCTTGGGCCAGGACGTTGGAAAACCCCTGATCTTTCAAAGTGTTTCGGTTTCGGCCTGCCAGCCCTGAAATCTCGGTCGCGTTGTAGACTATGACGACCGTGCCTTTATCTACGGGGGAACCCATGGGCTGAAGGCTTTCAGCTTCGCGCTGGCTGTTTCTTATCGCCACTTCGGTCCACACTGCCCATGCTCCGCATCCAAAGGCCAGAGCCACGCATAAGGCGATGAAGTAGGGCAGGAATCTGGACCATTTGCTCTTCATACCCCTGTGCGCACCTACAGGTCCTGCAGGAGGGGTTTCAAACTCGTCGTCGAATCCAGAATCCCCCTTGGAGCTGGAAGCCATGGGCACCTCTTTCAAAGTCGAGCACTTTAATACTCTAAGCCTCAGATTTTATATTATTTGCCCTAGGAATACTAAAAAACGAGGTTGGGATATGGCTCCGAAAAAAGATTTGGAAGAATTGATGGACCCTTCATGGGCCAAAGCTTTAGCTCCGGTGGAAGGCAAGATACGGGAACTTGGGGATTTTTTGCGTCAGGAAGCGAAAGAAGGGAAAAGGTACCTTCCGGCCCCCAATCGCATTTTCAGGGCTTTTTCCATGCCCATGGATGAGGTAAAGGTTTTGATAGTGGGCCAAGACCCCTATCCCACTCCGGGAGACGCCGTGGGGCTGGCTTTTTCGGTGGAAAAGGGATCCAAAATCCCAAAGAGCCTTCAAAACATATATCAGGAGATGAAAGACGACATAGGGGCGTGTCCGGACGACGGGGACCTCTCATTCTGGGCCTCCCAAGGGGTGCTGCTTTTAAACAGGTGCCTTACCGTGAGGGAAGGGGTCAGGGCGAGCCATAAGGATAAAGGCTGGGAGGAAGTGACGAAGGCGGCAGTGGAAGCCCTCGTTAAAGAAAAGACTTCGGAAGGAAGGACGAAGCTTGTGGCGATCTTATGGGGAAAGCCCGCCGCCTCCCTCAAGCCCGAGCTGGGAAGCGCCGTGATAATAGAGTCCTCCCATCCTTCCCCGCTTTCCTGCCACATGGGGTTCTTCGGCTCCCGCCCCTTCTCAAGAGCCAATAAAGCTTTGGAAGAAATGGGCCTCAGCCCCATAGATTGGAGCGGCAAAGGAAAAGGAATTTAGGCTCTGGGTTTTAAAATCTTTATAGTACAAACAGAGATCATGCGTTTAGAAAGGCTTTGTAGAGTAGAAATATGTCACTTTTTCCCTCTTCTCCCGCCTCCGAAGACAAGGCTGCTTTAAGCAGCAAAGAGATTGACCGGGCCTCGATTGCGATTAAAATCCTGCGCGAAGGATTCGCCACTCAGGTCATCGGCCAAATCGACCTAAGAGAGACCCTCATAGCGGCGCTGGTGGCAGGAGGGCACGTGCTTATAGAATCCGTGCCGGGACTCGCCAAAACTACCGCGGCCCAAACTCTGGCCCATGCGGTTTCCGGCACTTTCAAGCGCATACAGTGCACTCCGGATCTCATGCCCTCCGATTTGGTGGGCACCCAGATTTTCGATTTCCAGACTCAGTGCCTCATAACTCAGATCGGCCCCATTAACGCCAATTTCGTCCTGCTCGACGAAATCAACCGCTCCAGCGCCAAGACGCAGTCGGCAATGCTGGAAGCCATGGCCGAAAATGCGGTAACCATAGGGGGGGAGAAGATAGAGCTGCCCGATCCCTTCATGGTCATAGCCACGCAAAACCCCATAGAGGAAGAGGGGACGTACAACCTGCCCGAAGCCCAGATGGACAGGTTTTTGATGAAGGCCGTCATGTCCTACCCCTCGGAGGAAGAAGAACAGCAAATCTTAGACCTAGTAATCTCCAGGGGAAAGGATCGCTTCGATCTCCACTTCGCCCAGAGGATAGATACGAGCGACGTTAAGTTTCTCAGGGCTGCCGCCAAAAAGGTGCACGTCAGCCAGCAGGTCATAAAATACGCCGTAGACCTTGTAGAAACTACGCGCGGGGAAGGAAGCAAACCCATAAGGGGGCTGCACCAGCTGGTAAGGCTTGGGGCTTCCCCCAGGGCCTCCATAGCCCTGGTGAGGGTGGGGCAGGCTTCGGCACTCATGCAGGGCCGAGACTACGTGGTGCCGGAAGACATGAAATATTTCGCCTCCAATATTTTGCGCCACAGGGTGCTTCTCACGTTTGAAGCCCTGGCCGACGGGCTTACCAGCGATGAAGTGATAGCCAAAGTTTTGGAGGTGGTACCGGTTCCATGAGCCAAAAGGATCCTTTGAGGGCGAAGATAGAGGCTTTCGGATCCAGGCTTTCGCTTCCAACCGCCATAAAGACCCTGGGATCCTTGGAAGGCGAACACGCCTCCAGGCAGAAGGGCGGAGGCTACGACTATTCCGATCTTCGGCCCTATGAGCCTGGGGAGGGCATCCAGTTCGTGGACTGGAAAGCTTCCGGAAGGAGCGGAAGGCCGATAGTGGTAAACAGGCAAAGGGAAGTGGCTTCCACCCTCTGGCTCATCCTAGACTCTTCCGCCCAGATGGGGGGGACGGCCAGGGGAAGGGAAACCCTGCTCACTGTGGCGGCCAACGCTTTGAGGATGTTTGCCGCGGTAAGCCTTAAAAGAAGCGACGACATATCGCTGGTTTTGGCCGACAGCCAGACAATCTCGCGCATCCCTTTCAACGGGGGGTACCAAAAATTCGACAGCGTGCTGGAAGCCGCCCTGAAGGATTTGAAGCCGGCTGAAAGGGATTTCACTTCCCTTCTGCAGTACGTTCAAGGTATAAGGCAGGGCAAAGGCCTGATAGTGATAGCTACAGACGACGGGGCCATGGACGCCAGGCACGAGCAGCTTATAGCCTCCATCTCTCAAAGGCATACCGTGATTTTCGTATCGGTAGAGCCCCTAAACCCCTTCGACCCGGACAACCAGGACGTGCAGGACGCCTCTTCCGGGCGTTACATGCCTTCCTTCCTTCAAAGCAAGTCCCTGTCAAAGGAGATAGACGCCAGAAGCAAAGTCCTTGCCAACGCTTTCGAAAAAGCCCTCGTACGGCATGGCGACGTCCTGTTAAGAGCCGGGAGCAGCGAGGAAATGCTTTCCACTTTCATTCATTTCGTGGGCCAGAGGCTGCGCGGCCCCAGGCCTCAAAGGTCCAGCCTGCTCAGGAGTTAGAGCGTGAAGATAAATGCGAGTGCGGTCCCTTCTTTGGGTTACAGCCCGGCCCTTATGGCCATTGGGATAATAGCGCTGATTTTAACCGTGGCCATCATAGCCCTCCCCCTCCTGATCCCCCCCAAGGCCAAAGAAGACGGCTCCGGAAGGCATAACGAGAAAAAAGACGCCTCGGAATGGGTGGAAAAGGTAGAGGAAATAAAGCGGAAGTACTCCGAAGGGGAGGTGGAGGAAGTAGAGGCTTACGCCATGCTTTCGCGCCTGGCTAGGGAATTCGTATCCGAAGAGATGGACTTAAACCTCTATTCCAAAACCCTTCGCGATCTCGAATGGGCGCCTGTGAGCAACAGAAAGAGGTACGAGCTGTTTAGGCAGACCATTTCCGCCCTCTATCCTCCGGAATACGCGAACGCCGAAAGCGACAGGGCGGCTGACGAAGCCACGGTGGAAAGCGCGGCCAACTGGGTAGAGGACCTTATAAGCAGGTGGAACTCGTGAGCGGCATTATTCTCAGGTGGCCATGGGCTCTTTTGGTGGGAGGAATCCTCCTCCTCATCCTCCTTATCCTGGTCTTTTGGTTTACCAGAAAAAAATACTTGAAGCCCGACGCGGCTAAAATCTTAAGCTCCAAAGAGAGGCTTAAAACCACCCTCCAGGCTCTGGGAAACAAGCACAGAAAGCAAACTCCCGGAATAAGGCTGCTTAGCTGGGGGCTTAAGACCAGGCTGAAGGGCACGGCCTGGAACCAATACAGGACCTATAAAGCGCTCGTAATCTCGTGCACCGCCCTGGCCCTTTTGGCCTTCGGCTGTTCTATGGGCCTGGTTTCAAGGCCCAGTTCCATAGAAAAGCTTCAAACTTCGAGCGTCTCTAGAAACATCGTGCTGTGCCTGGACGTTTCGGGTTCCGCCCTCCCCTTTGACGAGCAGGTTATATCCAGCTATCTTCAACTCGTTTCAAAGTTTAAGACGGAAAGGATTGGAATGAGCATTTTCAATTCCACTTCCAAGACCGTTTTCCCCCTCACAGACGACTACAAGCTTGTGACAAGCGAGCTGGACAGCGCCCTTACGGCCCTTAAAGGCGTAGTCAACCAGACCAGCATCAACAATATGACCACCCAGCAGTACCAGGACATAAATAACTTTCTCTCCGGCACGGATAACATGAAGGGGTCGAGCTCGCTTATAGGAGACGGGCTGGTAAGCTGCGAAAACATGCTGCCGGGATTCAGCGCCTCGGCCCAGACCCAGCAGGCCAGGGTGACTCCGGCTTCCATAGTGCTTGCCACCGACAACATTCTCGCTGGCAGGCCCATTTACACCCTTCACCAGGCCGTCAGGCTGGCAAAGCTGAACTCCATAAGGGTTGACGGCCTTTACATAGGCCCCAATTCCAGCCTCTCCACTCCCGACGCCCAGGCCTTCAGGCAACAGATAGATTGGGAGGGAGGATCTTTCTTTTCGCGTCAAAACGGCCAATCGGTTGAAGAACTGGTGCAAAGCATAGAGGACCAGAAGATAACGCAAAAGACTAAGGAACAGACTGTGGACATAACCGATAACCCGGATGTGTGGGTGATAGTCCTGGTAGCGCTAATCTGCGCGCTGTTCCTGCTTTTGGGATGGGTAAGGAGGTGAGCGGATTGGCCTTTACCCCCCTTCTTCACAGCTGGACTCTCACCATCCTTTTAGACATCCTCCTGTTCCTTTGCTGCGGGACCGGATTTCTAATATTTTGGAGGCACAGAAATTCTTCCGATTCCACCCACCTGGATTGGCTGCGCCGCTGGCTTATAACGATTGTCGCCATACTTTTGACCCTGGGTCCCTCCGTAGTCACTTCCTCTTCTTCCAACGCGATTTCCGATACCGATGTTTTCTTCGCGGTGGACGTGACGGGATCCATGGCGGTAGATGACGCCCACTACGGCTCAAACAGGGCCATTCCAAGGATTCAGGCCGCCAAAGACGCAGTGGAAAACCTGGTGTCGATGTACCCCGGAGCCGCATTTGCGGGCGTCACCTTCGGGGCTTCGGCCACTTTGGCCCTCGAGCCCACTACGGACGTAGGAGCAGTGCAAAACTGGTTGAGGGTGATGGAAGTGGAACCTACGGACGCTTCCAACGGCACTCAGCTAAGCGAACCCGTCGACACCCTGCTTTTGGCGATGCAGAAGGTTAAAAAGCAGTACCCCAGAAACATAATCGTCCTTTACTACATATCTGACGGGGAGCAGACCAGAGATGTGGAGGCCGCCTCCTTCTCCCCCCTTCGCCAGTTTGTAGATGCCGGAGCCGCGCTGGGGGTAGGAAGCGTAAAGGGAGGGAAAGTGCCCTTCATTTCCCCCCAGGACCTTTCCAGCGGGCAGAGCACCCCTCCCCGCTATTTAAATGAGCCGGGATCTTCTTCTCCCGCCATTTCAAAAATGAATCCCCAGAATTTGAAGGAAATTGCGGATCAGTTCTCCGGAACCTACCTGCATCTTGACCAAAATACCACGGTAGCTTCCCTCTCCTCCTACGCCTCCCACAGCTATCTGGTGAGGGAAACCGATCGCAAGCACTCCATGCGCGATATCCAGGTTTGGCCCCTGGCCATAGTGATGGCCGCCCTTCTTTTGTGGGAGTGCGGATCGGATATTTTCAAGCAAAGGAAATACCAGTGAAAAAACGGGAAGACAGGCTGAGGAGGAGCGGAAGGACGAAGCTGCCCCGATGGAGGGTGGCGTTGGCGGTATGCGGTGGGGCCGTAATGGCGTTTCTCACCTACTTTTTCTTCCTGAACTGGAGCGTGGTCAACAATTTCGATGCGACGAGCGCCCTTTTGAAGGGAGACATCCTGGCCCTTCAGCTGGCAAACCCCAATCTGGATTCCCTGAAGGCTTCCCAGGCCCAGGTCCTCTCCCAGCTTTATCAGGAGCAGGAAACTTCCGCCCTTCAGTTTCCCTCTTCCAAGAAGGCGATAGCCAAGGCCATAGAACTTGCCAACCAAGTGAATCAGGAAATAGATCTGCGCTCAAGATCCTCTTCGGCCTCCTCCCTCGCCTCTTCATCCTCTTCCCAGTCGGCCCCCTCTTCCCAGTCGGCCCAGCAAATGACCCAGGAGAGGCAGCAGGAAGTCCAAAACCAACAGAAATTGAACTCCCTTCTCTCTTCAAATACCCTCAACCCCTCTTCCTCTTCCGCTGATTCGTCTACAGCCGTCCCTCAAAGCCAAAAGGTGACAAAGCCATGGTAGGGAAGAAGAAGGCGGCCAAGGCGCAAGCGGCCCCCGATCTCAATGGGGCGAAAATCATAGACCGGACCCCCAAGCGCATGAGGGACTGGAGGGATTTGGCTAAGCTCGCCCTTTTCCTCGTCCTTTCAGCCCTCGTGGTTATAAGCTCCCTTTGGCTGAAAAACACTACAAACAGCATAGAAAGCGACGTGAGGAGGGTCTCATACCCCTTTTCATGGCTGGTGCTCCTCCCCCTCTCCCTCCTCTTCAACATAGTCCTTTCCGCCATAGTCATAGCCGTTTTCATCCAGCTGTTGCTGAAAAAAATGTGGATTCCGGCCCTCACTTGCGCCCTGGCCCTCATAAGCGGATTTTGCATATCCGTAATTTGCGCCCACCTGTTTTTCATTTACCGCCTCGACAGCTTTTTAGGAGCGGGATCTTCTTTCAGAGCCGGGGCGTTTGACGCCTCTCTGACCGTTATGGCCTTCCTTACGGCTTCAAACGGAAGAAGCATGAGAAACAAGCTGGCATGGGCGTGGAAGGTGTATTACTGCGCCCTGGCAATCGTAGTCATAGCCTCCCTCTCCACCGTCCCCGCTTCACTTATGGCCATTTTCAGCGGAGCATGGATAGGGCTTGCCTTCAGGCTGGCCTTCGGCACTCCAAGTTCCGGGGCGTGGGGATCGCAACTGGCAATGGCGCTGGGGGCGTGCGGCATGGAAGTAGAAAGGCTGGAAAGGATAGAGCCTTCTACAGCGCAAAAAATCTGCTGCGACGGGGCGAAGCGCTCCAGATACTATTCCCTTTGCTCAGGAGGGAAGAACTACCTTATGGTGGTAAACGACGAGCAGCAGCACTCCCTAAGGTATTTAAAGCAGATCTGGGACGCAATCAAAATGGAGGGCCTGACCATACGGCACGACAGGTCCGTAGAAGCCATGGCCGAACGCCACTACGCGATCCTTTTGGACTTGAAAGACATGAGCGCCCCCGCCCCGCGTCCGGCCAGGGTGGGGGCCGTTTCCGATTCGGCATTCATGGTGTTTGACATCCCCTCCATCCCTTTTTCTCCCATCGCCTCCTCTTCCATCAGCGAAGCGGACGTAAAATCCCTCATCTCCTACTTAAACTCCCTGCATAAAAAGGGCCTTACCCACAGAAACATTTCCCCCTCCTCTTTGGCCAGAAACGGCCAGGGGGATCCCTTCCTGGTCGGGTGGTCCGGGGGGGACGTGATTTCCGGCGCGGCACACAAAAAAATCGACATGATCCAGCTCCTGGCGGTTTTGTCGGATTTTACGGGAGTTAAAAAGACCATGGAGATTGCAAAAGAGGTGCTGGGGGCAGGCGAGCTCGCCACTCTTTTCCCCTACGCCCAAACCATCGTCATCCCCAAATCCACAAGAAGGGAGAAGGGGTGGAGGAAAAAGGTCTTAAAACCCCTTAAAAGCTCCCTTGAAGGCGCCGCAAGGGATGAAGACAAAATGCTTCAAACCGTCAGGCTCGCCAGGTTCAATATAAGGCGCTTCATCACCGTTCTTTTAGTTACGATAGCCCTGATCGTGGTCTTTACCCAGCTGAATTTCAAACAGGTTATAAAGGCCATAGAAGGGGCCAATCCGTGGTGGTCTTTGGCGGCCTGCGCCATAGGCCTGGTGGCGTGGACGGGTTCGGCTACGGCTTTCGGCATCTTTATAGACAAGTCCAAAAGGAAAAGGCACCACCTCGGGATCTTAGGAACCCAGGCCGTGGCCAGCTTTGCCGCAGTCTCAATGCCTGCAATAGCGGGCCCCATAGCCGTAAATATCACCTTCCTGAGGAAAATCGGCTACAGTAACACCGAGGCTACGGCCATAGCCAGCGCCGATACGGTGACCGAATTTTCCACCACCATCCTCATGTTTATCGTTCTTGGCTTCTTTACGGGTCAAAACGTCTTTCACAACCTCATTCCCAACAAGATGATAATCATAGTCACGGTGGGAGTTTTGGTGGGGCTGGTGGCCCTGGCGATGGCGATAAAGCCCGTAAGGAATTGGATAAGGAAAAAGTGCTTCCCCGTGCTCAAGACATACGGATCCATGCTGGGGAAGCTATTTTCCCACCCCCTCACCCTCCTGATTTCCATGGCCGGCTCAATCGTTCAAAATACGGCTTTGGATATGGCCTTCTGGTTTTCGCTTCTCGCCTTCGGGTACCACCTGAATTTCATAGAAACCCTCTTCCTCTTCCTCTTTGCAAACGGAGTGGGATCCGCAGTGCCCACTCCGGGAGGGTTGGGGGCGATAGAGACGGTGCTTTCGACTACCTTCATCGGCATCGGGGTCCCGGGGGCCATAGCGGTCTCCGCGACCCTGCTTTTCCGCCTGGCCACTTACTGGCTCAGGATGGCTTTGGGGGCTCTTTACATGAAATACATGGAAAAGAAGCACCTATTATAATTTTTATCCGAATTATGTTTATTATGTTTATTATGTTTATGAAAGTCGAACTTTGAAAGTAAAGGAAGACAAATGGACAAGTACTACGGGAAAACCGAGATAACGGCCAGCGTGGCCGAAAAGGCCGGCCTCTCTCGCGAAGAAGCGAAAAAGGCCGTAGACGCCTTTTTGGACACCCTCCTCGAATGCGCGAAAAAAGGCGTTGACGTGCGTCTGGCTGGTTACTTCAGCCTCGAAAGGGTAGTTAGGGCGGCCAGAAGCGGACGCAATCCGCAGACCGGAGAGGCTATGGAAATTCCCGCAAGGGAAGTTTTGAAGATTACTCCCGGAAAGACCCTCAAGGACGCCGTACAGGGCAAGTAAATTTATTGGGCTTAAGGCCCTCTATTTTAATTTGAGAGGAGAGGTTAAAGGAATTTGACCTCTCCTCTAATTCCTCTCAGCCAAGTTTCCCCGCTCATCTTCTTTTTGGAAGCGGGGGTTATTTCTGAAAGTTCCAGCCATCCGTCTTTGCAGCAAACGAAGGCCTTTCCGTTAAAACGCTTTATGGAACCCGGTTGCGACGGGGGCAAGGCCGAACCCATGCCGAGCCTGTCGAACTTCACATAAGCGGTTTTTTCCCCAATCTCAGCCTCGTCCCACGCCATGGGATTGGGGTTGCAGGCTAAAACTTTGTAAAAGACTTCCTCTCTGGGGAGGGAAAAGTCTATACGGGCTGTGGGCTTGTCTATTTTCCCCGCGTACCTCAAATCGGGCTCATCTTCCTGGGCCCTGAGCTGTTCTTTGCCTTCTTCAACTTCTTTTAGAGCCATGGCCAAAGCTTTTTTTCCAATTTCGGTAAGCTCTTTGGTAAGTTCTCCGCAAGTAAGGGGGGAAGGGGGGAAATAAGGGACCTTTAGGAGCCATGGCCCCTCGTCAAGGCCTTTTGTAAGCTTAAAAACAGTGACTCCGCAATGGGCATAGCGATCCGATATGCAGGCTGCCACGGGGTTAGAGCCCCGAAAATAAGGAAGAAGGGAAAAATGCAGGTTGTACCACCCCTTGTCCAAAAGGGAAAGGAGCTCGGGGGAAATGAGGCGCCCGTAAGCCACTACGGCTCCGCATTCCGCTTTTTTCTCTTTCAACTTTTCGCTAAAGTCCGGATCGGAGGGCTTGGAGTCAAAAACTTCAATTCCAAGCTCCTTTGCCTTTTCCTTTACAGGATTCGGCGCCTGCTTCCTCCCCCTTCCCCGAGGCGCGTCAGGGCGCGTCAAAACCAGGCAAACATCCTGCTCTTTAGCAATTTCTTCCAGGCATTCGGCCGCCTGAAGAGTGGATCCGGCAAAAACAGTCCTCATCTATCCCCTTATCCCCCTTATTCTTCCCCTTTGAGGGCCGGAATTGCGGCCCCCAGCTCTCTAAGGGACCTCCTTATTTGGCAAGGGCTTTTAAACTGTATGGCCTTTAGCCCGACTTTGAGAGCCGCTTCCACATTTTCCGGCCTGTCGTCTATGAAAGCCGTAAGGGAGGGATCGACTTTGAATTTGGAAATGGCCGTGTCGTAAATATTCTTGTCAGGCTTTCTTTGGTGGATATAGCCCGACACCACCCTGTCTTCCATCATGAATATCACTTCCGGAAAGAGCGGCAGCGCCCTCTCAAAAAGATCCGATGACCAGTTTGAAAGGCCGAAGACCCTGATTCCGGCCTCTTTCAGATCGCAGACCAGCTGCCTGGATCCGGGGATTTCGCCAAGGATGGAGTCGGGAAAATGCGAGATGTACCACTCCATCATCTCCGCCCATATCCCGCCGTGTTCGTTTCTTATCAGCTCTACAGCTTTTTGCAGGGGTTCCCCCAGATCGCACAATACGTTGGCATCCTCAAAACCGGAAAGCTCGTTGAGGCGGAATTGGTTTATAAGCTCAGGCGTATATCTGCTTATTAAAGCTCCGTATATGTCCCACCTAACCAAAACGTTGCCGAAATCAAAAATGACGTTTTGGATTTTTTCGCCAGTGTCATTATTTTTCACTTATTCAATTATCCACTATCTGCAACCGAAGCAATAAGGATCAATCCAAAAATGAGTTCGAAGGCCGGCAGAGGAGTTTGAAACAAAAGCCACGGCTTTGCCAAGATCCTTGTCAAAAGGCGGGGAAACGAAAAGGACGCATAAAAATTCATCGGAACCCGGAAGCGGCCGGCCCATGACTTCGGCTTCGCCTTCAGGAGCGTTTAGGAACCTTAAAATTTCCTCTGCGGCCTTCTTCACTTTCTCTTCCTCGCCCCATATGTTGAGGGCGGTTCTAAAAGGAGGCATTCCCGCCTTCTTTTTTTCTTCCAAGTCCCATGAAGGAAAAACATAGTTCCATCTTTCAAAGGAGCAAAGAAGCTCCTTTTGGCACTCCCCTATCAGAATTACCTTTTCAGATGCCAGGCTTGCAGCTTCCATCCATGAATTTAGGACTTTGGATTCCGCATCCAAGTTAAGGGAGAAAAAAGACAGCCAGGCATCCAAAATAGCTACCAAAGAATACGGTTTTTGTTTGATGCAGGAAGCCAAAGATACCTCGACGTTTTTCAGCTCTTCTTCCTTCAAAAGGCCTTTGAGTTCTTCTTTTACGTGTTCAACCCCCCTCTTAAGGGGAATCAGCTTGTCTGAAGGCACTTTGGCCCCGCACTTGGGGCATATCCACTCTTCCTTCCTTGCATGGCACCTTGAGCAGAAGATTTCCCTGCCTTTCGACTTCAAACTCCCTGTGCATTGGCACTTCATAAAGGCTGAGCATCTTGGACAAAGTAAAAACGAGGTGTCGCTTCCCGCCGGGCAAACTAAAAGAGATTTTTTGCCCTCTTTTCCGTTTTTTCTCAGTTCTTCCACGAGGAGGCTTGGAAGGTGGAGAAAGCGATCGCCCATCTCAAAGAGCCTGTCGCGGCTCAGGCAAAGGGGCCTAATGCGAGGGGGAGAAGAGGGAAAAATATGCAAGGCCTTTTTTTCCCTCAGCCACTTTTCCTGTTCCGCCGCATGGCAGTAAGACATGGAAATTCTAATCCCTCCCCTGTTTTCATGCCTTATACTCAGCACGTCTCTGACATTGGCATATGGAGCCATTCCATCAGTAAAGGCCTGGCCTATGGCATTTACGTCTACCATGAGGCAGGGATCTTTCATGGGAAGGTACATTGCCTGCCTGGTTCCCATCGCAAGGGATTTGCCTCTGCAACAGGAAAGAAAGGAGCGGTAATTTTGAGCCTTTCCCATGCCGGAACCTACAAAAACGGGATCCAAGCCGCAGCTTAAAAACGCTTTTTTTGCTTCCTCGAAGAGGCGATCGGAAGAGAGGCAGGCGAGGAAGGAATAGCCCAGCTTTTTGGAAAGCAGTCCCAGAAGGGCAAGGCAATCGAAAAGGCCTCCCCGCTTCTGCGCCAAATCCCACACGAAGTTTCGATCTTCAAAATTTGAGAGGGCTCGGCTGAGATCGGAAAGGCCAGAGTAGCGGCTTAAAAGCCTGTTTGAAAGCTCTGAAAGGGAGTTTTCGTTTTGTGCGCTCCATTCCCGATCCTGGCGTACCTCGCTTTCTACATACTTCACCCTCTCGGGCAGGGCCAGATCCAAAGTGTTTGCGAGCCTGCCTCCGAAAAAGTCGGATACGCTTTTAAGGTCCTCCATCTGCCGTTCTTGCAAAGCAGGGGAAGAAAAGACCGAATCCAGAGGTTTGAGGTTTTTAATCTTGCTTTCTTTTAGCGGGAAAAGGTTAAGGACAAGCCCTTCCATCTTTCGCCCTTTAACGTGAATGCCCACCCTTTTCCCTTTTTCAACTTCTGAAGAAAGGGAAAAGGGGACGCGGTAGTCAAGGGCGGGATAAGGTGAAGGGGACGGCCTGAAAGGAAGGACGCTGGCCGCAAGGAAATCTTCGCTCATTTAGCCCAAGAGCAGGTTTCTTAATTTGGAAGCCCTGTCGGTCCTTTCCCATGTAAATAGAGCTTCTTCCCTTCCGAAATGGCCGTAGGAGGACGTGGGAGAATAAATGGGCCTTAAAAGATCCAGATCCCTTATTATGACTCCGGGCCTGAGATCGAAAGTTTCCCTTACGGCTTCTACTATGCGTTCGCAGGTGAGGCCGGGGGCCTGGGTGCCAAAAGTCTCGATGTCTAGCGCCACGGGATCGGCCCTTCCTATGGCGTAGGCTATCTGAACTTCCGCCCTCTTTACGGCTCCGGATGCCACAAGGTTTTTAGCTACCCATCTGGCCGCGTAAGCTCCGGATCTGTCGACCTTGGAGGGATCTTTGCCTGAAAAAGCTCCTCCGCCGCTCCTTCCCGCATTCCCATAGGCGTCAACTATGATCTTGCGGCCCGTCAGTCCCGTATCGGCGGCGGGGCCTCCCAGAACGAAAGATCCGGAAGGGTTAAAAATAAAGTTGAAAGAAGAGGCGTCTATATCAGGAGCCCACTCAGCCAATATGGGCATAACCACTTCCTCTTTTACGTTTTGCCCCAAATCTTCAAGATCGATTTCGGGATCGTGCTGGGCGGAAATAAGGACGGTGTTGATTCTTTTTGGTTTAAAGCCTTCGTAATCTACCGTAACCTGCGCCTTTCCGTCAGGCCTAAGGGAAGGGAAAACCCCCTGCTTTCTGAGATCTGCAAGCCGCATGGTTATCCGGTTTGCCAAAGTGATGGGCAAAGGCATCAAAACTTTGGTTTCGTCGCACGCGAATCCGAAGACCACGCCCTGGTCTCCGGCCCCCTGCTCTTCTTCCCCTCCGCTCCTCCTCACGCTTTCGTCAATTTCGGGGCTTTGGGAAGTGATGGAAACCATAACTCCGCAGCTTTGCCAGTCAAGGCCTATGGAGGAATCAGTGTATCCCACTTCCTTTACGGCGTTTCTGACTACCTTTTGCACATCGCAGTAGCCACTGGAATTCACTTCGCCGCAAACCATAAACATTCCTTTGCAGGCCACGGTTTCCACTGCCACATGGCTGGAAGGGTCCTGTCTTAAAAGATCGTCTAAAACGCTGTCGGAAATTTTGTCGCACAGCTTGTCCGGATGGCCTTCCGTTACGGACTCGGCGCTTAAGGGGTGGAGGCTATTCGTCAATATCTTCCTCCCCCTCTTCTTCGTCTTCGCTTCCCTCTTCTTCCCTTTCTTCTTCCCTCTCCTCTTCTTCGTCGTCTATGTCGTCTTCCCCGTTGTCGGAACCCACGAGATCTTCTGCGGAAAGGGAGATTGAATCGCTTATCACCTTGGAGCCGGCGTGGGATTCGGTATTGTCTTCGGAACCCAGTTTTCCTTCGATAAGCCCCTCGTTTATCTCCCTGAAGGCGATGCTCAGAGGTTGCTCGTTATTAACGTAAGGCACGAGGGGCCCTACGTTGTTTAATAGGCCTTCCTTAATCTGGAGGAAGTAGTCATTTATCTGCTTGGCCCTTTTTGCCCCAAATATCAGAAGGGCGTATTTTGAATCCGCATGGTTCATAAGCTCGTGAAGCGGAGGCTTGGTGAGGCCTTCGGGTTGCGGGGATGTGCCGAGCGTCATTGGAGTTCCTTTCTTGCTTAATACAGATCTTTCATAATATCCCAAAGGGAAGAAGCGGCTCTTTCCACTTCGTCGTTTACTATCACGGCATCAAATTCCCCCTCGTGCGACATTTCTTCTCTGGCCGTCTCAAGCCTTCTGGCTTTTTGTTCGGGGCTTTCGGTATCTCTCAGATTCAACCTGTAGACGAGAGAATCGAAGCTTGGAGGGGCGAGGAAGACCGAAAACAGACCGATTCCAAGATCTTTCGCCCTTCTGGCCACGCTTCTGGCGCCCTGAATATCAATTTCGAGAAGAGTGGGGATTTGCCTGTGGATGTGATCTAAAACGGGCTGCAGGGGCGTTCCGTAATGGGCCATTCCGTGCACGAGCGCCGTCTCCAAAAAACGCCCCTGCTTTTCCCGCTTTAAAAATTCTTCTTCGGAGAGAAACCAGTAGTCGCGCCCGTCTTTTTCTCCCGCCCTGGGAGATCTTGTAGTGGCCGATATGCTCACCCAAATCTCCGGATGCTCTTTTAAGAGGGCTTTTTCCACTGTTCCTTTGCCTACCGCCGTAGGACCGCTTAGCACTACGAGGGGTACCATCAATCTACCCTGGCCAGGGTGTAGTTTTTCTTTCCTTTGCGAATCAGGACGAAGCGTCCTTCAAAGTCGCAAGAGGGATCCACCAAGGCTTCCGGAGAGTCTACGACCTTCCCGTTGATTAAGACGGCCCTTGAGAGAATGTCCTCCCTGGCCTGCCTTCTGCTCTTTTCGATTCCGGTATCTACAAGCAGGTCCACGATATTTTTGGGATCCGCGCTTATGGAAACCGAAGGGGCGGAGCCGAAAGCCTGCTCTATTTCGTCTGCGCTTAACGCGGCCACATCTCCCTTAAAGAGGAGGGATGAAATTTTCTGAGCCTTTTCGGCTTCCTGTTTTCCGTGCACGAAGGCCGTCACTTCGTATGCCAGGGCCTTTTGAGCGAGCCTGAGGTTGGGCCTTTCTTCGGTTTCCTTCGCCAGCTTCTCAATTTCTTCTTTGGAAAGGAAGGTGAAGTACTTCAGGTACTTGTCTGCATCCCTGTCATCCGTATTGATCCAGAATTGGTAAAAGTCGTAAGGGCTTGTCATCTTGGGATCAAGCCATACGGCTCCCCCCGCCGACTTTCCGAACTTCGTTCCGTCAGCTTTGAGAAGGAGGGGAATGGTAAGCCCGAAAACTTCCGCTTTGGAGTACTTGTGGCGTATAAGGTCTATTCCGTCAGTGAGGTTCCCCCACTGGTCGGCCCCTCCAATCTGAAGGGTCACCTTTTCATCTTCAAAAAGATGGAGAAAGTCTATAGCCTGCAGGATCTGGTAGCTGAACTCGGTAAACGAAATTCCTCCTTCTATTCTGGAAGAAACGCTTTCTTTGTTCAGCATGGAATTTACGGAAAAATTTTTTCCAAAATCGCGCAGAAAGTCTATAAGGTTGAGTTTCGACAGCCATGAATAATTGTCCACTATCTTGAACTCGGGCCCGAAGATCTTCTTCATTTGCGCCGTCAGGCTTTTCTTGTTCTCTTCTACCTGTTCCACGCTTTGAAGCACCCTCTCGGTGCTTCTTCCGCTGGGGTCGCCTATGGCTCCCGTGGCTCCTCCTATGAGTATCAGGGGATGGTAGCCGTACATTTGGAACCTTTTAAGGACGATGAAGGGGATGAGATGGCCTATATGCAGGGAAGGCCCCGTAGGATCGGTGCCGCAGTAAAGGGAAAGCTTGCCTTTCTCCAGGGCGTTTTTCAACCCTTCCGGATCGGTCTGCTGGTTTATCAGGCCGCGCCATTGCAAATCTTGCAGAATATCCATCTTCTACTTTTCATCCTCAAAGCAGGGCTTGAGCACTTCCTTTATGGCTTCCCTGAGTTTCACTTCATAGGAAGCAAAAGACTGTGCGTCATACATCATCAAATTCATTGCCGACGCCCTCAAAGTGGTAAGGTGCGAAGAGGGCTCCCACGGGGAAGTGATGCCGATCTTCCTTATGAAGTCAAGGCAGCTGTCTCCGTATTCCTCTTTGGCAAAGTCGGTGTGGCTGGTCAGGATGGGTTTAAGGTAAGGTATTCCGGAGTAAATGGAGCTCTGAATGAAGAAATTCTGGTTGAGTTTATTCATGGCCTCCAGATCGGTATTTCCCTCCACGTTAAACACCCAGTCAACCATATTGAAGTCAGGGTAGTAAATGGTGTGGGACTTTACCTTTTTGCCTGCCACTTCCACTTCAAGGCCTGTCATGAACTTGTAGAAGTTCCTGGCGCCTTCCATAGACCTGCCTATGACTTTTCCGTACCCCGTGATGTTTAGCGGAAGCACCCTGTGAGCAGCCCATACCGCGGAAGCCGCCGCTCCGGCTTTTGATCCCTCAAGTATATAGGGCCCGATTTGAACGGGCGGCTCAATGGTTTTGTCGAAAACGTAAGAGGCGAAATAGGAAATCGCATTTCTCATCCTTTCGTCCCTTATGACTATCCCCCCTGCGGAATACGGAACGTAACCCATCTTGTGGGGATCTACCGTTATGGAATCCACTTCCGACAGAGCCTTGAGGGATTCGTAGTCGTCTTTGGAAATGGTATTGCTCAGATCCTGAAAGACTTGGTTTTCCCTGAGCTCGTGCTCGAGATCGGCGTAGGGAATGACGTCGTAATTGGAATCGAGGATTATAGACCTCGCGTACCCTCCGTAAGCGCAATCGGCGTGCAGGTAGAAATTGATTCCTTTCTTTGCAAAACTCTTGCGAAGGGAGCAAATCTTGTCGATATGGTCTATTGCGCCTTCTTCGGTGGTGCCCACCACTCCCACCACTCCCAGCACCGGGATTTTCTTAGAGGCCAGATCCTCTATAGTCTTTTCAAGAACGTCTATCTTCATCCTGTAGTGATCGTCTACGGGAATCATAATGACCTGGTCTATTCCAATTCCGGTTATATCTGCGGCTTTAAGCCAGCTGTAATGCTTGGTGGCGGGAATGATCCACTTTCCCAGATCCTCTATTCTTTTCCCGCTTCTGGCCGACTTTCTCTTGACCAGATCGAGATCCACTTCGCTCAGTCCCGATATGAGATCGATTATTTTCTCTATCGGCATGTTTAAAAGCTGCCAGTCGCTCTTTCCGGCCACAAGCTCCGGCTTTACTTCCTTCATCGCCAAAGGAAGGCTTTTTACGTTTCTGGCATACCAGAGGGCTTCAAGGTTGGCTATGGATCCGTCTGCGCAAATATGCCCCCATCCGTTGGGAAAGCTGAAGAGCCTGGAAAAATCCCTTCCGACTTCCTCTTCCAGAAGCGAAGTGGCGGGAGATCCTTCATATGAGACGTTGTTTTCATTCCACAGCATCCCGAAATAATAGCCCAATAAGGCCGGAATGAGGGTTTCGGAATTCATATGGCCCCAATACCGGGCCGATTCCCACGGTACAGAGTCTTTTCTCATCCTCACCGACAGCTCTTCCATAACGGTCCTGAGCCTTTGGACCGTCTGCTGAAAAGCGGGAGAAGCCTGCTCAGTAGGGGAAATGAGGGGAGGATCTTGAGGCATGTAGTTCTGCCTCCAACCTAAATGCTCGTCTACCAAATGGCTTAGGAGGGACTTGAAAAGTTCCCCGTTTTCGGATTTGCTTCCGATAAGCAGCGCGTTTACGTCGATTTCCTCCATTATCAACTCCTTAATTGATCCTCAGGTTCCATCGAATCTTGAACTATATCGCTTTCGTCCCCCATTCCACGCACCAGGCTCGGGCGCAGCTGAACGGCAGGGATGACTCTGTGTTCCCTAGTGTAGTTCTGAAGATATTTCTGTGCCGTGAGGGCCCAGCGATCCCTGCGGAAGTGGTGGAGAATAAGCGGGAAGACGGCGAAGACCAGGGTAAAGACAATCATCACTACGGCGCTCGCCCTCGAACTTGCAGCTATGGCTGTGACGGCTATGAATATCAGGCCCGCCCAGAGGAAGATGGCCCACATCCATGCCAGGCCGTTTCCCTTCTTCCCAATTCTGTAAGGACGCTTTAATTCTTTAGCTTCATATCTAAGGCGTATGAAAGCTATGGCAATAAGAGTATAGACCACCACGTAAAACATGGTGGTGGTGTTGGTCATGAGCATGAAGATCTGGTTTACGTCCGGAAGGGCGTAAAGCAGGGCGAATAGAGTGATGAGGCTGGCCTGCGCAATCAAAATGGGCTTGGAGACGCCAAGGTCGTTGTGCTTGTAGAAACGCCATGAGGAGGGAACCAAACCTTCATTTGCAACTTGAATCATAGTCTGGCTGGGACCCGTGACCCATCCGGAGAGGGCCACGAGCACGCCTATGAAGCTCATGCAGCTAAAGACGTTGTTAAGCCACTGCGGCCAACCCAGTATTTGGCAAAACAGCACTATAGGCTGAGAAATATTTGCGAGCTGGATGTTGCTGGAAGTGACTACGTTTGCCATGAGGAAGGCGTCGATTATATTCATCAGCACTACTGCTATCAAAGCGATCATAAGGCCCTTGGCGAAGTTCTTCGTAGAGTCCTTAATCCTCGGGATATAAACTCCCAAAGTGGAAATGCCGCAGAAGATGAAGGCTATGGAAGCTACGTACTGAAGGCTGTCTCCCTGGGGCAAAAGCTGCTGCCAGTGGAAGGTGCCAAGCACCATTCCGGGCCTGATCCCGGTTTTAATCATGGCCCCGAGGCCCAAAACCAGCATAAAGACGACCGGAATGTAAATCCCAAGCCATGTGCCGATGTCGCCGCCGATCTTAGCCATGTCAAACTTAAGGTTTAGAAGGGTGACGAACCAGTAGATGACTATGATGCTGCACATCACGAACCAGTGGTTGTTGCCGAGAGGAATGTTACTTATAGTATTTCCGAATAACGGCCCCAAGGGCGCTGCCACCATTACCATGCCCGGAAACATCTGGGCCCATAAAAGCCAGGCCACAACGAATCCCCACTTGTCGCTCAACCCCCTGCGCACCCATCGCTGAGGTCCGCCTTCGCCTGGAAGCATTGCTCCAAGCTCTCCGCACATCAACGCCAAAGGCAATGCGAAAAACACCACGGAGATGATCATGTATATGATCATCTGCCATCCCGTGGCAGCCAGTTGCGGGATGCTTCGCACGGAGGCTATAAGAGCCATAGCTATACCTACAAAGGTACTCAGCGAGATTTTGATCTGATCGCTCATTTGCTTTACTCTTTTTCTTACTTGCGGGAATTGGGATGGAGTCCGCAGGGCGCAAAATCCCTCCGGATTTTAATTGTCAGAGGTAATTGCACACCAAAACTCTCGATTATACCTTCAATTCTATACTTTTCGGCCCTTCGCCTTTTTCGCCCTTATTCCTTCCTGAGGCTGCGCACAAAACGCCGTATATAAAGTTCACGCTTTTCCCGTCGCAATAAATTTTTGCAAGCTTTACGGACTCATTTATATACGCCCCTACGGATCCGGGCTGGCCGTAAAAGCACTCCCATATTCCGATTCGCAAGATGTTTCTGTCTACCACCCCCATCCTCTCTAACTTCCATGTGGAGTTGGCGCGGATAATCCTGTCGATTTCTTCCTTATGGGCTGCCACTCCCCTCACGATTTCCCTTGAGTATTCAGGAAGGATCCTGAGATCTTTTACCACTCCCTCTTCCTGAAGTTTCAGCCTTTCTTGAAGGGCGCTTTCAATGCTCTCGTCTCTTTCGTCGGCCTCATAAAGAACGCTGAGAGCCTCCATTCTGGCGGCGAATCTCGACATTCCTATTCCCTGCTCAGGTAGGATCCGTCCCTGGTGTCGACCTTTATTTTTTCTCCCTCATTTATAAAGAGGGGCACCTGTATTTCGGCTCCCGTTTCCAAAGTGGCGGGCTTGTTTCCGGCGCTGCTCCTGTTGCCTTGAAGGCCGGGCTCGGTGTGGGCGACTTCCAACACCACGGAAGCCGGAAGCTGTACGGAGATGGGGTTTCCTTCAAAGAAGCTGACCATGCAGTCGGTCCCTTCCACAAGGTACTTTATCTGGTCTCCGAGCAGTTCTTCAGGAATGGCGACCTGATCATAGGAGGAAGTGTCCATAAACATCAGGTTGGATCCGTCCTTGTAGCTGTACTGGAGGTTGCGGTTGTCAAGAGTGGCGAAGTCCATCTTCACTCCGGCGTTGAAGGTGCGCTCCACCTGTTTCCCGCTTAAAACGTCCTTTATAGTGGTCCTCACGAAAGCAGGGCCTTTTCCGGGCTTTACATGCTGGAATTTCACCACCCTCCAAAGCCTGCCGTCGATGTTGAGAATCGATCCGTTTTCTATGTCGTTTGTAGTCTGTGCCATTAAAAGTCCTTCACAGCAATCAGTAACGTTTAAACCTTTAACACTTTAGATTAATTCGCCCACGTGTCAAAGAAAAAATAAAACCCCAGAACACCCTGGGGTTTAGGGAACCGGCTCCTTAAATTACTTGAGGATCTCGGTGACTCTTCCGGAGCCCACAGTCCTTCCGCCTTCGCGGATTGCGAAGGTCTGGCCCTTCTCGAGGGCTACGGGCTGCAGGAGGCGTACGGTGAAGTTGGCGTGATCGCCTGGCTGCACCATTTCCACGCCTTCGGGGAGCTCAATCGTTCCGGTTACATCCGTAGTGCGGATGTAGAACTGCGGGCGGTAGTTGGTGAAGAAGGGGGTGTGCCTTCCGCCTTCGTCCTTGGTAAGGACATAAACCTCCGCCTTGAACTCGGTGTGGGGGGTGACGGTTCCGGGAGCCGCCACAACCTGTCCCCTCTCAACCTGATCGCGGTTGATGCCGCGAAGAAGCAGGCCGGTGTTGTCTCCGGCTTCCGCCAGATCCATCTGCTTGTGGAAGGTCTCGATGGAGGTGACGGTGGTGGTCTGAGTCGGACGCAGGCCCACAATCTCTACGGGGGTGTTGGGGGTGATCTTGCCCCTCTCGATACGGCCGGTCACAACGGTGCCACGTCCGGAAATAGTGAACACGTCCTCGATAGGCATGAGGAAGGGCTTGTCAAGGTCGTGAACCGGGGTGGGGATGTAGTCGTCTACAGCGCTCATGAGCTCCTTTACGGAGTTCACCCACTTGTCATGATCCTTGGCGTCATCGTGAAGGGCGCCGTAAGCCGAAATCTGGACGATGGGGCAGTCCCTGTCGAATCCGTTCTCTTCGAGAAGGTCGCGGGTCTCTTCCTCCACGAGCTCGATCATCTCGGGATCGTCTACCATATCGCACTTGTTAAGCGCTACAAGGATCTTAGGAACGCCTACCTGCTTGGCGAGAAGCACGTGCTCCCTGGTCTGGGCCATAGGTCCGTCGTTGGCTGCGACGACAAGGATTGCTCCGTCCATCTGGGCGGCTCCGGTGATCATGTTCTTAACGTAATCTGCGTGGCCTGGAGCGTCAATGTGAGCGTAGTGCCTCTTATCGGTCTCGTACTCTATGTGGGCGATGTTGATGGTGATGCCGCGCTGCTTCTCTTCAGGAGCCGCATCAATCTGGTCGAACTTGTATTCAGGGTTTACATCGGGATATTCGTCGTGAAGAACCTTGGAGATGGCCGCGGTCAAAGTGGTCTTGCCGTGGTCGATGTGCCCAATGGTTCCCACGTTTACGTGCGGCTTAGTGCGCTCGTATTTGGTCTTTTCTGCCATTAAAGTCCTCCTGGACAATTCAACGCTTCAGATAAGAAGCTGATCTTATTTTATATTTTCGACTTTATTATTATCCATCTAACAGAAAACCTGCAGATTGGAGCTTATTCGCCCCTCTGCTGCTTTATGATTTCTTCTGCTATGTTCTTGGGAACCTCGGCGTAGGAATCCATCTGCATGCTGTAGACGGCCCTTCCCTGGGTCTTGGAGCGGAGGTCTCCGATGTAACCGAACATCTCGGCGAGGGGCACCTTGGCGTCTATCACCTTTACGCCGGTGGCGTCCGTCATATTTTCGATCCTGCCCCTCCTGGAGTTCAGATCCCCTATGACGTCTCCCATGTACTCTTCGGGGGTCCTCACCTCTACGGCCATAATCGGCTCGAGAAGCACGGGATCCGCCTTGAGCGCCGCTCCCTTGAAGGCCATGGATCCGGCGACCTTGAAGGCGAGTTCGGAAGAGTCGACAGGGTGCATCTGGCCGTCTATAAGCTCGGCCTTCACTCCCACCATGGGGTAGCCGGCCAAAATTCCGGATTCCATAGCTTCCTTGATGCCCGCCTCTACGGAAGGAATGTACTCAGAAGAGATGACGCCTCCCGTGATCTTGTCGACAAAGATGAAGTCCTTGCCCTTCTCTTCGGAGTTGTTTTCGTCTATCGGCGTGAAGTTGAGCTGCACCCTTGCAAACTGGCCGGAACCGCCGGTTTGCTTCTTGTGAGTGTACTCGTATTCCGCCACAGGCCTCCTTATGGTCTCCCTGTAGGCGACCTGGGGCTTTCCGACGTTGCACTCGACGTGAAACTCCCTGCGCATCCTGTCGACGATGATGT
Source organism: Aeriscardovia sp. (assembly GCA_017632855.1). Taxonomy (GTDB): domain Bacteria; phylum Actinomycetota; class Actinomycetes; order Actinomycetales; family Bifidobacteriaceae; genus RGIG1476. The sequence continues at coordinate 1,492 of JAGBQM010000009.1, read as the reverse complement.
CGAGCTGGAGCTCTCCCATGCCGGAAATCAAGGTCTGCCCGCTTTCCTGATCGGTCTTCACCTGGAATGTGGGGTCCTCGTCTGCAAGCCTTGCCAAAGCTATGCCCATCTTTTCCTGATCGGCCTTGCTCTTAGGCTCCACTGCGATTTGGATCACGGGATCCGGGAAGGTCATGGATTCCAGGCATATCGGGTTCTTCGGATCGCAAAGGGTGTCTCCGGTTCCCACGGTCTTTAAGCCTACGAAGGCGTATATGTTGCCTGCGAAGGCCTCGTCCATGGGGATTTCCTTGTTGGAGTGCATCTGGAAGATCTTTCCTACCCTCTCCCTCTTTCCGGTGGTGGAGTTGAGGATAGTGTCGCCGGGCTTTACGGATCCCGAGTACACCCTTACGTAAATCAGCTTTCCGTAGAAGGGGTGAACTGCAATCTTAAAGGCAAGGGCCGAGAAGGGATCGGAAACGACGGGCTTCCTGTCGATTTCCACGCTCTCGTCTCCGGGTTCGTAGCCTATGATGGCAGGCACGTCTTCGGGGCTGGGAAGATAATCTACCACGGCGTCGAGGAGGGGCTGAATGCCTTTGTCTTTGAAGGCGGAGCCGCAAAAGACGGGATAGGCTTGGGAGTGAATGGTCAAAGACCTTACCCCCTGCCTTATTTCCTCTTCCGAAAGCTCTCCGGTCTCGAAGTACTTGTCCATGAGCTTTTCATCGGTTTCGGCTGCCGCCTCTACAAGCTCGGTCCTGTACTTCTCGGCCATTTCCTTGAGGTCGTCGGGGATATTGGCGGTTTCGTAGTGGGCTCCCTGGTCGCTCTTCTTTACGTCCCCCTTCCAGAGGTACGCCTTCATCCTCACAAGGTCCACTACGCCGTCGAAGTCGTTTTCGCTCCCCACCGGAAGCTGCATCACGATGGGCCTGGCGCCCAGTTTGCTTTTGATGGTGTCTACCGAGTAGAAGAAATTGGCTCCGAGCTTGTCCATCTTGTTGATAAAGCAGATTCTCGGAACGCCGTACTTGTCGGCCTGGCGCCACACTGTTTCAGACTGGGGCTCTACGCCCTCCTTGGCATCGAAGACGGCCACGGCTCCGTCAAGGACCCTAAGCGACCTTTCTACCTCAGCCGTAAAATCAACGTGCCCGGGGGTGTCGATGATGTTTATCTGGAACTGCTCTTCGGGATCGTGGGTCTGCCTGTTCCAGAAGCAGGTGATGGCGGCGGAAGTAATGGTGATTCCGCGCTCTTTTTCCTGATCCATCCAGTCCATGGTCGAGTCGCCGTCATGGGTCTCGCCAATCTTGTAGTTGACCCCGGTGTAGTACAGAATCCTCTCGGTCGTAGTGGTTTTCCCCGCATCAATGTGCGCCATGATTCCGATATTTCTGATTCTGTTCAAATCAGTGAGCACTTGTGGCATATAGCTTTTCCTTTCCTACTACCAGCGATAGTGGGCGAAGGCGCGGTTGGCTTCGGCCATCTTGTGGGTGTCTTC
>JAGBQM010000041.1 GCA_017632855.1 Aeriscardovia sp. | reverse complement strand
GGATTATGTCTCCCTCATCACTCCTTCGAGGTGGTTTGCGGGAGACGGACAAAACAGATCTTTTCCTCAGCTACGTAGATACATGAGAGAGAGAGAGAGAGAGATCTCGAAGATGGTATATTTCCCAGATGAAAACGAGGTATTTAAAACTGCTATCACTTCCCCTGGGGGTATAGACTATTTTCTCTTTGACAAGTTTTATGACGGCCTTACACAATTCACAATAAGTTATCAGGGGCATAAAACTACGTGTAAGCGACCTCTTTTTGAAAATGAGGCAAACGTTATTACGGTAGGAGAGTTCACTCAAAACATACTTGACAAAGTAAAAAGAAGGGAAGGATTCATATCTCTAAGTTCCCTCGCTACTGGAAGAAGTCCATTTGGAATCGGGGGTAAGCATGCTCCTGAAATTTCTTCCCTAGATCCTTTCCTAGGCTCAACCCCATTAATGTGTGCTTATGCTACTATCCGTTATATAGATCCCAGAATAATTGAAAAGGGTAGAAAATTATTCGACTCCTACAAAGTGTTTATAAGCAAGTCAACAGGGCATCCCGGAAAAGATAAAGGCAGAATATTGCCCCTCCCGTATGTTGCCCTTCCTGAAGAGGCATGTACCGATGCCTTGATTGCGATCGGATGCTTTGATAACCTGCAAGAAACGAAAAATCTTGCAAAGTATCTGAAAACTAAGTTTCTCCGCTTTATGGTGAGTCTGTCAAAATCTTCCCAGAATGTATACCAGAATGTTTATCAATTTGTTCCAATACAGGACTTTACTGACAACTCTGACATTGATTGGAATAGACCCCTTGCGGAAATCGATTATCAGCTCTACAGACAGTACGAGCTGTCTGAAAAGGAAATAGAAAAAATTGAAGAGACAGTGTCTGAGATGCCAGACTAAACTTTATAGCACACCAGAGGAAATTGTTTTTTACCCCGCTGTGAGATAATCACAAGTATGAACACAAGCTCTAAACAACCTCAGCCTCCCCAGGAAGGGGACGTTCTGACCGTATGGGGAGGAGAGCCCCTGCGGGGGGATATTCAGGTGAGGGCGGCCAAAAACTTTGTGAGCAAAGCCATGGTCGCTTCCCTTTTGGCTCCCGGAGAATCTGTGATACAAAATGTTCCGGATATAAGGGACGTGAGGGTAGTATCCAACCTCTTGCGCCTCCACGGGGCTAAAACTGAAGTGGACAAGGAAGCGGGCGTCGTCAGTATAGACGCTTCCTCAATTTCAGTTCCCGACATAGCCGATGTACACACCCTCGCCGGCTCCTCTAGAATACCCATCCTGTTTGCAGGGCCGCTGCTTCAAAGGCTGGGCAAAGCCTTCATCCCTTCCCTCGGGGGAGACCAGATAGGAAAAAGGCCCGTAGACTTTCATCTTTCAATCCTGAAACAGCTTGGAGCCGAAATAGCTGAAAATGAAAACGGAAGCATAGAATTAAAGGCCCCCCACGGGCTCAAGGGAGCCAGAATCCATCTGCCCTACCCCTCGGTAGGGGCTACCGAACAGGCCCTTTTAACCTCTGTGGAAGCCGAAGGGAAAACTGAAATTTCCGGAGCCGCAATAGAGCCGGAAATTATGGACCTCGTAGCGGTTTTGCAGAGGATGGGCGCGCTGATAGCGGTCGACGTAGACAGGACCATAAGGGTGGATGGAGTGGAAAGCCTCCAGCCCTTCACCTTCAAGGCCCAGACCGACAGGATAGAAGTGGCATCCTGGGCATCGGCCGCTTTAGCCACCAAGGGAGACATCTTCATCCGAGGCGCTCAGCAGTCTACCATGATGACCTATCTTAACGTCTACCGCAAAATCGGGGGCAAGTTTGACATCCAAGACGACGGGATCCGCTTCTGGCATCCCGGCGGCGACTTAAACCCCATAGCCCTTGAAACCGACGTGCACCCCGGCTTTATGACCGACTGGCAGCCCCCCCTCGTATGCGCCCTGACCCAAGCCAAGGGACTGAGCATTGTTCACGAAACGGTGTACGAGAACCGATTCGGCTTTACGGGAACGCTGGTGAAGATGGGGGCCGTAATACAGCTTTACAGCGAGTGCCTGGGTTCCCTTCCCTGCAGGTTCGGCCACAGGGGATTTGTCCACTCTGCCGTAATTTTCGGGCCCACTCCCCTGCACGGAGCCGATATCGACATTCCAGACATCCGCGGAGGATTCAGCCATGTGATAGGCGCCCTGGTTGCGGAAGGGCAGTCGCGCATCCACGGCATTTCCCTTATAGACAGGGGATACGAAAACTTCAGGAAAAAGCTGGAAGCCCTGGGGGCCAGGATAAATTGATTTCAAAAGAAAGGCCGGCATGACTTCTCCGGGAAAACCCTCCCCTTTCCACCTCATCCCTCCCTTAAAAAATAAGCAGGTGGCTCTTTTATCAAAAAATCACAGGCTGATAGACCCCACAAGGAAGCTGTCGGGAGGAGGGTTTTTGCGCCAGCCCTGCCCTCTTGACGCTTCGTACGTGAATCTGTCCACTGAAAGGAAGCTGATGGCTGCAGCCATGGCTTTTGTGAGGGCAAGGGCAAAAGTGTACTGCTGGGGTATTGAAAACGTGCCGGAAGAAGGCGTTTTCATTTTGGCCAACACCCATATCACCCAGCTGGATGTCTTAATCCCCATGGGTTGCATGCACAACCTCGGCCGCTATCCCCGCTTTATGGCCAAAGCTGAAATCCTTCGCTGGCCTCTGATTGGAAAATGGCTTTCTGCTTTGGCCATGCAGCCGGTGAGGAGGAGAAGCGGAAAGACGAAGGAAATAGAATCCAATTCCATAAAGTCCCTGCTGGCCGGCCAGCCCCTCTCGATTTGGCCTGAAGGCACCCTCACGCGGGACCCCGACAAGTGGCCCATGACTTTCAAGCTGGGCATGGCGGAAATAGCGCTTACTGCCTCCAAGAAATTGGGCTCGCCCATTCCGATTCTGGTAGCCGTAACATGGGGGGCGGCCTCGATTCGCAACTTCTTCCCCTTCCCGAGAAAAAACGTGGTTCTTGCGATAACTCCCCCCATAGACTATTCCGACCTCCTCCATGGCGATTGGCAGGAGCCTCCGAAAGAAATCGCCTTGGAATTAAACAGGCGCGTACACAGGGTTATGGAGAAGCTGGAAAGCGAAATTCGGGGGGAAAGGCCGCCTGCCGCAGGCGTTTGGGACTACCACACTTCTTCGCGCCACCCATTAGGAGAGGAGCAAAAATGAGCAAAATCGCGATCATAGGCTGCGGGGCTTGGGGCACCTGTTTTGCAAAGATTTGCGCGGATGCGGGAAATGAAGTTTTAGTTTGGACGAGGGAAGAGGAAGTGGTGGAGGAGATAAACTCCATCCATTCCAATCATTACTACCTCAAGTCGGTTTCGCTTCCAAAATCCATCCGGGCCACAGGAAAAGCCGAAGAGGTGGAATGGGGGGAAATAATAGTTTCCGCCCTTCCCTGCCAGATTCTGAGAGGCGCCCTTCCCGCCTTCGCCCCCTTCGTGAAAGGCCGGCCCGTCGTTTCCTTGAGCAAAGGGATGGAAGAGGGGAGCGGGAAGCTCCCTACCCGGCTTATAGAGGAGTGCATGCAGGTGGATTCCTCCCTCCTCTTCGCTTTGGGGGGCCCCAACCTCGCGGCGCTTCTGGCTAAAGAAGAGCCCTCTTCGGCCCAAATCGCAGGCCAAAGCAAACAGGCGGCTTATTTGGCCTCCGTATTTTCAAATTCCTATTACTTCGTCTCCCCTTCTTCAGACCTTGTAGGCCTACAGGTGTGGGGGGCTCTTAAAAACGTGGCGGCCATAGCCTGCGGAATGGCCGCGGGAGCAGGATACGGGGAAAACACGGCAGCGGTCCTGATTTCCTGCGCCCTTGCCGAAATAGAGGCACTCTCCTTAAAGCTGGGAGGGGAGGCAAAAACCATGGAAGGGCCGGCAGGGGTGGGGGACCTCGTGTGCACCGCATCCAGCAAGCTCAGCCGCAACTTTTCTTTGGGATACAGGATGGGCCTGGGAATAAACGTGGAAGAGGCTGCAAAAGGGGTGAAGGGGGTTACGGAGGGCAAAGACACCATAGATTCCGCGCTCTCCCTTTCCGAAAAGTACGATTCACCCATGCCTCTGGCCCGGGCGATAAAAAGCGTAATGGAGGGCAAAGCCGACTTTGCCTCCCTCTTTTCCAAGATAGCAGGAGAAAGATCATGAAAAAGAAGATAGCGATCCTATGCGGGGGAAAAAGCGGAGAGCACTCGATTTCGTGCGTGTCTGCGGGAAGCGTGGCAAAAACGCTTAAGGAAGACTACCGGATAGTTCCCGTGGGGATAACCAGGGACGGAAAGTGGGTTTCTCTTTCCTTGGAAGAGCTGTGCTCATGGAGCCTTAAGAGCCTTCCTGAAATAAGGCCTGAAGGGAGGGAGGAAATTTCGCTAAAGCCGGCAGGCGGCCTCTACTGCGCGGGAGAAAACCTGGACGTCGACGTAGTATTTCCAGTCCTTCACGGCCTTGGAGGGGAAGACGGGGCCGTGCAGGGCTTTTTGGAAACCTGCGGCCTTCCATATGTGGGATGCGGCATTTTCGCCTCGGCCGCCTGCATGGACAAGCATTACGCAAAGCTGATTTTAAAGGCTTCCGGCCTGAAGGTGGCCAAAGGAATAACTCTGGATGCAAGGATGGGGATAGAAATTGCCGGCGTCCTTGAAAAATTGGAAGAGGAAAAAATAGCCTGGCCGGTATTCGTTAAGCCCGCATGGGGGGGATCCAGCGTAGGGGTAAGCAGGGCGGAAAAAAAGGAAGATCTCGCCCCCGCCCTGAAGACAGCGGAAAAGGTAAGCTGGAGAATCCTTATAGAAGAAGGGGTAAGGGGCAGGGAAATAGAGTGCGCGGTGCTTCAAAGAAAGGGGGAAAGGCCCATGGCGGCCCTTCCCGGAGAAATTATTCCCGAAGGAGCCGCATTTTACGATTACGAGGCGAAGTACGTAAACCCCTCCCTTTGCAGCGTAAAGATTCCCGCCGACTTGGATGAAAAAACCGGGGAAGAAATCCGAAGGCAGGCCGTGAAGGCTTTTGAAGCTGTGGACGGAAGGGAGCTTATGAGGGTGGACTTCTTCCTTAGAGAAGACGGCCAAATCCTTATAAACGAGATCAATACCATGCCCGGCTTTACGGAAGTCTCCATGTACCCTTTGGCATGGCAGAAGCTCGGTATGACTTATAAGCAGATACTGATAGACTTGGTTGAGAGTGCCGTTTAGTCTAATCTCTGTAATATGCTTGAGTAGTTTTAGGCACCAAGTAAGGAAGGTTTAAGATGTCAGTATACTGCCAGGTGTGCGGAAAGAAGCCGCAGACGGGATACAGCGTTTCCCACTCCCACAGGCGCACTAAAAGGCGCTTCATGCCCAACCTCCAGATCTTCAGGGTTGAAGACGGAATGGGCGGAACCGTAAAGCTCAGGGTGTGCACGGCCTGCATCAAGGCAGGAAAGATCCGCCACAACAATTAGGCGAAGGTCCGGTTCTGAAGGCGAATGGTGCAGGAAAGGGTAGATCTGTCGGATCCCGCCACCAGCCTTGCCGGCGATAAAAAAAGTTTAAATCTCCTGGAAGAAGCAGGCTTTGAAAGCGTGGAAGACCTGCTCAAATATTCCCCTTCGCGCTACATCGAGCCCTGCTCCGTTTTTTCCCTCTCTCAAATTGGCGCCGGAGAAAAGGTATGCATAATAGGCGAATTTGGAGAGCCTGAAATCACCTATCTCGGCGATAAAACCTATTGCACGGTGCAGTTTTTTGAAAAAAGCTCCCAAAAAAGCATTGAGTGCATGTTCTTTGCTGCAAAAAATTCATACAGGCACTACCTTTTGCATTTCCTGCAGTCTTTGGGGCTTTCTGCCGTGGAAGGAAAGGCTTCCGTTTTCGGCAGGCGTTTTCGGCTCATTCATCCCCAGATCACCCCTCTTTCCGACATGGAAGAGGGAAAAGCGTTTTGCCTGGAAGCCAGAAAGCCCCATGCGGTCTACAAAAGCCGGCACGGCGTGGATTCTTCAAAACTTTCCAAACTTATTTCGCTCGCGCTTGAAAAAGCCTCAATTTGCGACGTGCTCCCCCCTTCCCTCATCTTTTCTTCCGGCCTTTTCCGCCGCAGGGAGGCCTTCTTCGCCCTTCACAAGCCCGAAAACATGCAGGAAGTCGAAAAGGCTCTGAAAACCTTCAAGATGGAGGAGGCCTTAATCAGCCAGGGCGCTCTTTTAAAGCTGAAAGACAAAGCGAGCGCGGACGAGGCCTTCCCCATACTTTCAGGATCCGGCCTGGACGAAGCGCTGGAAAAAAACCTGCCTTTTTCCCTTACCCCTTCGCAAAAAAAGGCCTTAAGGGAGATAAGGGAGGAAATGGGAAAAAAAACTCCCATGAAAAAGCTGCTGGAAGGAGACGTAGGCACGGGCAAAACCATCGTAGCGCTCCTTTCCATGCTCAAGTGCGTTTCCGCCGGAAAACAGGCCCTTCTGGTGGCTCCCACGGTAGTTCTGGCATGGCAGCACTACAAGAACTTTAAAAAGCTCCTCAGCCTGCTGGGGCTTTCGGCCCCCGATCTCTACTTTCTTTCGGGGGCAGTGAAAAAGTCCGACAAAGACGCGATAAGCGAGGCGGCGAAAACGGGCAGGCCCTGCCTTATAGTGGCCACCCACTCCGCCTTTTATTCCCTCCGCTTCAAAAACCTGGGCCTCGCAGTCATAGACGAGCAGCACCGCTTCGGGGTGATGCAAAGGGGAAGCTTTTCAGACGGGGCGCTCAGGCCTCACCTTCTTTCCATGAGCGCCACCCCCATTCCAAGGTCGCTTGCCATGGCCTTCTTTTCAGATCTCTCCATCAGCCATCTTGAACCCAGAAAGGAGCAGGCGCAGGCGAGGACGGTTTTAATCGAGGAGGGGGAGAGCGAAAACATGGCCAGGCTCTTTTGGCACTGCAGGAGGGAAATTGAAAAAGGAAAGAAAGTATTCGTCATCTGCCCGGCAGTAAAAAGCGGGGAAAAAATGCACTCCGTGGAAGAAATTTCTTCCAGGCTTTCAGCCCTTCCCCAGTTTCAGGGCGTACCCATTTCTTCCCTTACCGGCAAAAACAGCCCGGCGGAAAAGGAAGAAATAATGGCTTCTTTCGCCTCGGGAACTTCCCCCCTGCTGGTTTCCACCAGCGTAGTGGAAACGGGAGTGGACGTGTCTAAAGCAAGCTGCATGGTCATTTTCGACGCCAACCGTTTCGGCCTCTCCCAGCTCCATCAGTTTAGGGGAAGGGTAGGCAGGGACGGCACCCCTTCATGGACTTTCCTCATCTCAAAAGAGCCTGAAGAAGAGGCCGCAGAAAGGCTTGAAGTTATGAAGGAAAGCTCCAGCGGCAGGGAAGTGTCCGCCTTCGACATGCAAAACAGGGGGGAGGGAGACGTTTTAGGAGGAGAACAGGCGGGAAAATCCTCCTCCTTCAGGTTTTTAAGCGTGATGAAAGACCTGGATATTTTGCAGGAAGCCAAAAGCGAAGCGGAAAAGCTGGATTTCTCCTCCTTCCCGCTTCTCGATAAAAAATGCGAAGAATTTTTGAAAAAGTACCAGTCGTTTTTAATCAGGTTCTAATGAGGATAATAGCCGGAGAATACAAGGGTTTGGAACTGCAAGTCCCAAAAATCGGGACCAGGCCCACCACTTCCAAGCTTAAAGAGTCCGTTTTTTCTTCCCTTGAAGCCAGAGGGGGGATAGGAAAAAGGGTTCTGGATCTTTTCGCGGGGTCAGGGGCCCTAGGCCTTGAATCCCTTTCCAGAGGGGCCGAAGAGCTCTTTTGCGTAGACTCTTCCAGGCAAGCCGCCAAATGCCTGAAATCAAACTCCCTCCCCCTGCAAAGGGGGGGGAAAAGGGTGGAAATCAGATGCATGAAGGCGGAAAAGTTTCTAGAGGGGTATGAAGGGGAGAAGTTCGATCTCATCTTCCTCGATCCCCCCTACGGCATGGAAGGATTGAACTTTGAAAAAGTGCTTTCCTCCTCTATAAATTTGCTAAGCCCCGGGGGATATATTGTAGCCGAAAGGGAAAAAGAAGATTTTTATCCTTTCGATTTGGAAACCCTAAAAATTATGAAGTCAGGTTCTACGGCCTGCGAGATTTTAAAAAAGGCGAAAGAATAAGATGACGGATTTTGAAGCAGGACAAGATTTCCTTTCCACCCTCAAGGGAAGGAGAAGCATATACCACTTGGGAAAAGCGGATGTGAAAGACGAGGAAATAGAATCGTACCTTCGCGAAATATTTTCCTCCGTCCCCTCTTCTTTCAACGCCAGAGCCCAGAGGGTTTTGCTTCTTTTGGGAAACGAGAACATGCTGTTTTGGAGGGATTTGGTGCCCGGAGCCCTGAAGGAAAGGTATGAAAACAATCCCGGAGACGAAGAGGTTTTGGCAAAGCGCAGGGGCCTTTGCGACAGCTTTTCAAAGGGAAACGGAACCATTCTCTTCTTTAGCGACTCGAAAATAGGAAGCGCCCTGAAGGGCACCTTTAAAGAGTACGAACCCGCCATAGACAGGTTCCTCGCCCAGGAAGTGGGAATGGACGAATACGCCATGTGGCTGGGCCTTTCAAAGATTGGAATGGGAGCCAGCCTCCAGCACTTTTTGGGGCTTGAAACTGCGGTGAGGGCGGCCTACGACATAAATCCCGACTGGGTATTAGACGCTCAGATGCCTTTCGGATCCATTGAAAAAGCTCCGGCGGCCAAAGACACTGCCCAGGCCCCGGAGCATTTCAGGGTAATCGGCTAAACTCAGCCTTCATAGTCCTTTCCGGCTCTGGCGGGATCGAGGTACTGGATCTCGGTCACTTCTATCACCGGAACCACAGTGGGCTTTTTAAGGGAGTGCTCTTCTGCGTAAAGGCAGGCATCCTCAAAGATCTTCCCGTCCCTGTGCAAGACCACTTTGCCGTAAAAGCGGAACCCCTTTTTCTTTTCCAGGTTTGCGGCCGCTATGCAGATTTTGCCGTTGGCTTCAAGATTTCTGTAAGTCTGGCCCGCAGTCCTTTCGTAGTACATGAGGTGAGAATCGTCCAAGACCTGCATGCTCATCTTGGGGCCCAAATCCAGCTTGCCTTCGTCGCTTTCCGTAGCTACATAGCACAGGTTGTGGTTTACACAGTCTTTCATCTCTTCGGTGAGCTTCATCTAATCCTCCTTTTTGGATTTTCTCCGCTCAAATCCCATCCTAGCTGCATTAAAAGCTTGGAGTCAGACTTGTCCAAATTTTCGCACCGGAGTTTTTCTATGAGATCCGGTCTGAAAGCGTCAGTCTTTTTCAGGCCTTCTTCACGCCTGAAGCTGTCGACTTTCCCGTGATCTCCGGAAATAAGAATCTTCGGAGCTTCTATCCCCCTCCACAGGAAGGGCCTAGTGTATTGGTTATGTTCAAGGATACCGTTTTCATATGACTCTTCTTCCAGGGACTGGGAATTTCCCATAAAGCCGGGAAGAAGCCTGCATACGGCTTCAAGCATAACGCAGGCCGCGCTCTCCCCGCCTGAAAGTATGTAGTCTCCGAGGCAAAAGCCCTCCACCCTAAATCCTTGCCTGCGGCACCACTCCCACACCCTTTCGTCTATCCCTTCGTATCTTCCGCAGCACACCACCAGCCATTCTTCTTTTGATAATTCATGCGCCTTTTTTTGTGTAAAAAGAGGGGAAGATGCGCAGGGGTAGACGATGAGGGGGTCGCCCTTTCCTATGACTTTTTCCAGGGCGCTCGCCCAGACTTCGGGCTTCATTACCATTCCGGCCCCTCCCCCCAAAGGGGTGTCGTCTACGGATCTGTGTACGCCTTCTGCAAAGTCGCGAAGATCTACTGCGTTTACTTCTACCACGCCTTTTTCAATGGCCTTGCCAAAGAGGCCGAACTTCAGGGCATCGAAGTAAGAAGGGAAAATGGAGATAAGATCTATCCGCATCAGAAAATCGCGCTTATAAAGCCTATTGCCACCAAAATCCCGCTTATGAATCCCATTACGGATTTCCACATCAAAAGGGTCCTGAAATTTCCTTTGGCTACAAGAAAATTCCCATTTTGGGGGGCGTTTGGCATGAATTGGGAATTTGGAAAATTCTGGGGGGGGACGGACTTAAAATCCGGATCGTTTATGTTTCCGTCTTTAAGATCCTTAAGCCCCTGCGGTCCGATTTTGAAAATCTTGATCCTTGCCAGCTCGTCCAAGCCGTAAGAAAGGCTCTGAAAGAGAAGGGCGAGTATAAAGCACCACATCGCCAGCCCCCTGCCCATGCTCATACAGCTTGTGGCGCACGCCAGCATAAGAAATAGGCTTATGGCATCTAACCAACACTCCCCGCTCTTGCGGGGTCCGCTGAATTGCGATCGAAAAATCATATTACCTGCTTTGCAGTGGGCCGGGGCCGGTCAATAGCTGCACGCCGACAAAAGCCCCGTGGGAAGGTTCATTGTAATTTTTCCACTTTTAAAATCCACCTGTTTTATAAACTCTTTTACCCAGGGGACTAAGCACCTGCCTTCCTCCCGCTTTATTTCAAGCAGGATTTGAGGGTTGTCGATAACGTCGGCGACGGTGCCGATTTTTTCCCCGTCTTCAGATTCCACTAAAAGGCCTACCAGATCCTTAAAGTATATTTCTTCCTCGCTGGAGGCTCCGGCCCGGGCGAAAAGCTCTTCTCCCCTCATGGCTTCGGCCTTTTCTCTGGAATCAATCTGGGAAAGGGAAAGCAGGGTCTGGGACTGAAAGTTTCTTTTGCCTTTTACGGTGTATTCGGCGCCGTCCTTGTCGAAGAGGACTTCTCCCTTTTTCAGGCGCTTTTCAGGCTCGTCGGTGGTGAGGAAAAATACCACCTCTCCCCTGATTCCGTGAGGCCTCGTTATCTTCCCAACTCTAACTAAATCCATCTTGAAATCTCCAAAATCAGGACGGAAAACAAAAAAGAAAAAGGCGGCGGCAGAGAAATCTTTACCGCGCCCAAGCCTCTTTTAGAAATTTATTCTCCGACTTCGTCGGCTGCGTGCTTGGCCTTGAGGGCCTGGGCTTCGTCAGACGCCTCTTCAATCTTCTTCTGTGCGCTTACTTTCTGTTCGGGCATCTTGAGCGTGCCTTCGCTTCCGGGAAGGCCCTTGAACTTCTGCCAGTCGCCCGTAATCTTAAGAAGCACCAGAACGGGATCGGAGGGCTGGGCTCCGAGAGAAAGCCAATGCTGGACTCTCTCGGAATTTATGTGGTTGAGGGAGGGGTTGGGATTGGGGTTGTAGTATCCCAGTTCCTCTATCGCCTCTCCGTCGCGCTTCTTGCGCTGATCGACCACCACCACGCGATATTGAGGGTCATGAATCTTTCCTGTACGCTTTAGCCTAATCCTTGTAGACACGGCACTAACTCCTTTTTCAAAAGAAATCTGACCTTTCCATTTAAGTGGGGCATAAACAAATCAGTCATTTTTTGCATGCGCCGCGCGAGAGGGGCGGGAGGCGCATTTCAAATTAAAGTATAGTACTTGAACCCTTTTCTTTGCCAAGGCGGCTTACAAGGGCGAGATGATCGGTTCCTGAAATTTTTTTCGTTTTTACAAAGTAGCTTCTAAGCCCTGAAGAGTGAAGGACGTGGTCCAGTTCCAGCGCTTCATGCCACCCCTTCCATGTGGCCGGAAAAGTGGGATGGGGGCCCGAGTGGGTGTCCATGGAAGAATCCTTCATGCCGGATCTTAATACCGCCCTGAAAGAGGGATGATCAAGGGAAGAGTTCATATCCCCCATCACTATCGCGAAATCTGCTTCTTTTTTAACGGCAGGCTCTTTCAAGCCAAGGCGGGGGCAAAACTTCGGCATCTCGACTTTTTTTCCCAAAAAACAAAGGAAAGAGGACAAGTGGTTCACCCCCCAGCCCCAGTACTCTCCTCCTCGGTGGGGGGACTTGGGGTGGACGCTGGAGGCCAGAAGGACTTTTCCGTCAAAATCGATCGTTATGGCGGGGCAGTTCGCCGCGCACAGATCCACGCTTGAAGTCGCATAGGCCAGGGGCTTTTTCCGGCTTAAGATCATGTTGAATCCCCCGTTGTCCTCCCGACTTTCTCCCCCGCAAACCTGGTAGGGAAAAGAATCGAATAGGGAGACTTTTTCCTTTAGGTCCGCGCTCACCTCCTGAAGCGCCAAAATATCTACGTCCTGCTCCTTTGCGAAATCTTCAATTTCTTTTGCATCCGCCCTCCCGTACCTGCAGTTTAGCGTCATAACGGTAAGAAAAGGGCCTGAGTCCTTGAGCTTTTTTCCAAAAAGGTAGGATCTTAAAAACCATATTTCCCATAAAAGGAAGATGCTTCCCAAAATCCCGCATCCCCAGTTTCCCGAGCAGTAAGAGAGGATGGTGAAAAGAAGTTCGATTACTGCGGCATAGGGGCAAAGGGCTATCAGCTCCATCAGGGGCCTTTTGGAATCCATGCCTGCAGGAATCAGGCGCAAAAGAAGCCACGCCGCAAAGAAGGAAGTGAAAACCCAACAGACGATGTGGAAAGCCGTCATGCTACTCCAGCTTTTTGTTGTTCAGCCTCTCCAAAAGGGCCCTTTCCTCTTCCTCCCTCTTGGCAGGGTTTCCGGACTTGAATTTCTTTTTCTTTCCCGATCCCTTCTTCGCGGGCGCCTTTCCTGAAGGCATACCCATTCCGAAGTCCCCCATCATCGGGCCGGAGGCCATATTCGGGCCCATTTTTTTCATCATTTTGGAGGCCTGGGCGAAACGGGACAGGAGGGAATTTACTTCGCTTACGTTAGTGCCGGAGCCTCTTGCTATCCTCGCCCTCCTGGAACCGTTGATGATGTCGGGGTTGGCCTTTTCTGCAGGGGTCATCGAAGAGATGATGGCGGTGATCCTGTCTAGCCTGCCCTCGTCAATATCCTCTATCTGGTTTCTGTACTGGTTCATGCTGGGAAGCATCATGAGCATCTTCTTTAAAGAGCCCATCTTGCGAATCTGCTCCAAAGAACTTACAAAGTCGTCAAGGCCGAAACTTCCGGCTTTTATCTTCTTTGCAACTTCTTCCCCGCTCTTTTCGTCAAACTCCCTTTCCGCCCTCTCTATGAGGGTAAGGGTGTCTCCCATGTCCAGGATTCTGCTCGCCATGCGATCCGGATGGAAAACTTCAAAGTCTTTCAGCCTCTCTCCGTCGGAGGCGAAAAGTATAGGCTTTCCCGTCATCCCGGTGACTGACAGCGCGGCTCCGCCCCTTGCGTCTCCATCCAGCTTCGTAAGGACGATGCCCGTAAAGCCCACGCCTTTGTCAAAGGCCTCGGCCACTTTTACGGCGTCCTGGCCTATCATGGAGTCGACCACGAGAAGCACTTCGTTGGCCTCTACCGCCTTCTTTATTTGGGAGGCCTCTTTTATAAGTGCGTCGTCTACTGCCAGACGTCCCGCGGTATCGATTATCACTACGTCATAGAGCTTGCGCTTGGCGTAGTCTATGGCGTCTTTTGAAACTTTGACGGGGTTCTTCCGGCTCAAAAACCCGGAAAGGTCGGGGGTGTAAATTCCCGCCCCGGCTTCGCTTGCCACCTTTGAGACCTGCTCTACCGCAGCGGCCCTCTGAAGATCGGCTGCCACGAGCAGAGGGGAATGGCCCGTTTGCTTCAGCCAGTAGGCAAGCTTTCCGGCCAGGGTGGTCTTCCCCGCTCCCTGAAGGCCTAAAAGCATTATTACGGTAGGGGGAACTTTGGAAAAGCGAAGAGGCCTTTCTATGCCTTCCCCAAGGGCGCTTTCCAGCTCCCCGTAGACAATTTTCACCACCTGCTCGCTGGGGTTCAAAGACTTTGAGACTTGGGAGCCCATAGCCTTTTCTTTTACCTGGGCGCAGAACTTTTGAACCACGGGAAGGGAGACGTCGGCATCCAGGAGGACCGTCCTGATTCCGGATACTGTCTGGTCTATGTCTTTTTCGCTCAGCTTTCCCTTCGAGTGGGCGAAGGAGAAGACTTTTGTCAATTTGTCGCTAAGAGAACTGAAAGCGGTCATGGATTTTAGTTTAACCCTCCATTGGTATTTGTACGGCGCCAGGAAGTGGATCCTTTAGCGTCCTCCAAGGCTATTCCGCACTCCTTTAAGAGCCCGCGTATGGAGTCGGCCTTTTCAAAGTCCTTTTCTTTGCGGGCTTCTTCCCTTTTTTCTATCAGGGCTTCCACTAGCCCCTTCAACTCTTCTTTTTCCCTTTTTTCGCCCCACTGGCCTGAAAGCGGGGAAAGGCCCAAAACCGAAAGCATAGAAAAGACGGACAGGATTCCCTCTTCCACTTCTTCCTTTTCTCCGAAAGAGCGCATGGAAGAATTTAAAGAGCGAAGGGAGTCGAAAATGACGGCGAGGGCCTGGCCTACGTTGAGATCCGCGTTCATGGCCGAAACGAATTTTTCAGGCAGGCCCTCCAAAGGAAAGTCCCGAGCCTCTTTTTCTTTGACGTTCCGGCCCAGAAAGTTTTCCGCCTCCTCTTTGAAGCGAAAAACCCTCTTTTCCACTTCCATCCCCTCTTTACCGCATTCGGGGCCCCACTCGAGCATGGACCTGTAGTGGACGGAAGCGAGGGCGTAGCGCAGGGCCCATGGGGAAAACTGCCTGCAGATTTCCCCCACCCCCAGGCCGTTTCCCAAAGACTTGCTCATTTTTTCCCCTTTTTGGGTGACCCATGCGGAGTGGAGCCAATAGGAAGCGGTGGGCCAGCCTGCAGCCAGAGACTGGGCCATTTCGTTTTCGTGGTGCGGGAAGCGGAGATCTAGGCCTCCCCCGTGGATGTCGAAATCGTCTCCAAGAAACCTGTGGCTCATGGCGGAGCACTCTATATGCCATCCGGGCCTTCCCTTTCCAAAGGGGGCTTGCCATGAGGCTGAAGCGGGTTCTCCTTCCTTGGGGGCCTTCCAAAGCGCGAAATCCCTTGGGTGCTTCTTTCCTTCGCCCTTCTCCTCTTCTTCCGGGCCGCCTTCTCCCCCCTGCCTGGTGAGGGCGCCGTAATCCTTCCACTTTTCTGTGTCAAAGTAGACGTTCGCCCCGCCTTCAGGAGCGCATACAACGTATGCGTACCCCTTTTCAAGGAGGATTTCTATAAGCTCTATCATTTCCGGGATCTGTCCGGTGGCCCTGGGCTCGTAAGTGGGAGGCAGGACGTTTAAGAGCCCGTAGTCCCTTTCAAAGCTCCTTTCAAAGCCGTAGGCCAGAGCCCACCACTCTTCTTCCGCTTCCTTGGCTTTTTTCAGTATCTTGTCGTCTATATCGGTGACGTTTCTTATGAAGTTCACCTCATATCCGCTTTTTTCCAGCCATCGGCGCAAGACGTCGAAGGCCACAGCCGAACGCATATGGCCTATATGGGCCTCTGCCTGCACTGTCGGCCCGCACACGTACACCCCCGCTTTTCCGGGGGATTTGGGCGTAAATTCCTCTTCCCTTCTGGAAAGGGAATTGAAAAGGTGAAGGATCTGTTTTTCCATGGGCCTCCGATTTCGTTTAATCCGGGTCGCTTTGCTTTCTTAAAGCCCTGCATGAGAGCTCGGCTGCGTTTTCCTGGGCCGTTTTCTTTTTTTTGCCCTGCCCCACCGCCAAAACTTTTCCCGAAGGAAGGACGCATTCGGCCGTAAAGCAATCCTTCTCTTCGTCAAAGGAAGTTGAAAAATGAGGTTCCCCCAAATCCATGGATCGGGCAAGGACGAGCAGGGAAGTCTTCCAATCCATGTAGGGATTGGATCCCTCCAGGTTTTTCAGGTTCCTGTCTATCGTTTTTCTCAGGGGGGTTCCCGCCAGCTTTTCCGCGTTTTCCCAGCCTCCGCTTACGAAGGCCGCCCCCACCAGGGCCTCAAAGGCGTCGCAAAGGAGGCTGGAGCGCTCCCTGCCTCCTTCCTTTGCGGCCCCTTTCCCCAAGAGGAGGAATTTGTCTAAAGACAAGTCCAAAGCTATCTGGGCCAGGCCCTCTTCGCACACCGCCGCCCTTCTTAGCGAGGTCATTTCCCTTTCCGCCATAAAGGGGAAGCGGTTGAAAAGGTAAATCGTGGATATCGACTGAATTATGGAGTCGCCCAGAAACTCCAGCCTCTCGTTATTGGGGGCGTCGGGGTGCTCGTGGGAAAAGGATCGGTGGGTCAGGCTGCGCATGAGAAGGTCGGAGGGGATGCTCGCTCCGGTTTTTTCCATCAGTTCCGGAAGCTTCTGCAGGGTGCGCCTCCATAGCCTCAGGGTTTCTACGGGCTTTAGAGGCGCCGCGCTCTTATTTTCCCGGCTTTGCCTGTTGACGCTATGGGCCATCAGCCGCCTTCCTGAAGATAAAAATTACGCCACCCTTTTTGAGAGTGGCGGCAAAGAAGCTCTATCCCTACTTTTTGTACTTGATGGCTTCCTTGTAAGTTTTGCCGCGCCAATAACCGCAGAAAGGACAAGCCGTATGTTGAAGGGTAGGCCTGCCGCACTCCGGGCATTTGTTGGTTGTCGTAGCATCTGCTTTCCATGCAGATCTGCGGGTGTGGATATTGGCACGCGAGGTCTTATACTTGGGCAGCGCCATTCTGACTCCTTTAATTTCTTCGGGATTACTTTTCAGATTGTAATTCTAAAGCCCTACTTTGTCATTCGTTCCTTCAAATCGGCCAGTTTCCTAAATCTCGGATCCGGCTGCTTTTCATGAGAGTGGTTTTCGACTTCGTTCAAATCCGCCCCGCACTCCGGGCAAAGCCCTTTGCAGTCGGGCTTGCAAAGCCGGACCATGGAAAGTTGGAGGGCAAGTTCGTCTCTAATCAGGCCCTCAAAATCCGCAAAGTCTCCCGAAAGGGGATATATCCCGTCTTCGTCCAGATCATAGGGCATGGGGGAATCTTCCTCCATTTCCTTTTCAAAGGGCATGAAGGCCGAAAATTCCACCTTTACCGGTCTTTTTATGTCTTTTAAGCAGCGGGAACATTTTCCCTCCTCGGTAGCGGAAATTTCCCCTTTGACTTCGAGCCCTGACCTCATCGAAAAAAGGACGGCCTTCAGCCCGACCGGGCTCCCCTCTTTGACTCCGTAAAAAGAGTCCCCGATTCCGGAAGGGGCTTTCACTTCAAAGTTCGCTTCCTGGCGCGATCCCGGGTTTCTGAGCAGCGCCGCTACCGGCACTTTATATTCATTTTTCATTTGCCTCCATTTTTTGGTTTGCATTCTGCCTTTGCCTGGCTTTTATGTTATCTATCCCCCCTTGGGTCGTGTATTCCAGCTTTTTTAAAGTCTGCACAAGGCTCTGCAGGTTTTCAAGGCACCAATGCTGGGAAGAAGACTCCAGATCTGCGGCCCTCTTTTGAGCCTCCGACACTATCCTCGCGCTTCTATCTTTAGCTTCGGCAATTATCCCTTCCGCCTTTTGGGAAGCGATTTTCACTATATTGTCGTTGCTGGAAATGTAGTCGGCCCTCTTTTGAGCCTCCGACACTATCCTCTCCGCCTGCGCTTCGGCTTTCCGCGTGGTCTTTTGGGCTTCCGCCATGGCCCGCCCCATCTGGGCGTCGGCGTTCCTCATGAGTTCTACGGCGCTTTTCAGCTGGGTAGGCAGGGACTGCTTTAGCTCGTCTAACAGGCTTTCCATGGAAGATCGGCTCACTTTGACCAGGTCCTGATCCATAAACCCGCTTCTGGCCTCGGCCAGAATTTTATACATTTTGTCTATAGGCGAGAAAACGTCTTTGAACTCGCCAGGCTGCTCTTCTGCCATTATGCCTGCCTGAACTTGAGGATAAATTTACACCCATTTTATATTTTTTATATTTTTCCGTAGGATTGAACCATGGCATCAACTTACGAATCGCCCTCTACGAAAGTGAAAGAGGAGTCGGAAACAAAGACCGAAGAAGAGGGCGCGGCAAGAGGGGACTTCTCTTCCGAGAAGTTCGCCCACTACGTATCGAAAACGGAATTGGAAAAAGCGAAGGGCGGAAAACCCGTGGTGGCGCTTTGCGGGAAAATATGGATTCCCAAAAAGTACGACGGGGCGCCGGTGTGCCCAGAGTGCCAAAGGATATACAATTCCCTCTCTTCAGGCTCCAAAAACTAGCGGGCGCGAATCATTTGGGTTTCGATTACGGGTTCTCCAGGGGAAAGGGAAAGGATTTGATCGGGAAACTTCCTGATTTCCTCCCTGCACCTCTCCCTCGCCTTTAAAAGTCCGTTTTTCCCGCAAAGATCCTCTTTGGGCTTCCCTTCCTTTGCCACAACGTGGAGCATGGGGACGAGGTTGTCTTTTTCCATATGGGATTTTTCCCATTTTTCCTTGCATTCCCCGCTTCCCATCAGCACTATCTCTTCAAGGTACTTTCCGTCCTTCATGGATCTGAATACCGACTTGGCGTAAGGGTAGGTGCTTTTCCCCGCGCTCTTTTTTGAAACGGGCTGCATTTTCCCGTTTTTGTCTTCCCTCTCCACCAGCTTGTATACCATCTGGCTTGTGGGAATGCCGGAGCCCGTCACCAGCCTCGTGCCTATGCCGCAGGCGTCTACGGGGGCCGAGTTCAAGGACAACAGGGCGTACTCGTCAAGGTCACCTGTGACCGTAATCTTGGTGGAAGTCGCTCCCAAGGCGTCAAGTTCCGCCCTGACCTCTCTGGCGAGGGAGCCAAGGTCTCCGGAGTCTATCCTCACCCCCTTCAGTTTGGGCCCCGCGATCTTTACGGCTGAGGCTATGGCCTTTTTGACGTCAAAAGTGTCTACGAGGAAGGTGGAGTCGGGGTTCTCTTTAAATTGCGTCTCGAAGGCCTGTTTTTCAGAATCGTGGACAAGGGTGAAGCTGTGGGCGCTGGTGCCTATGAGGGGGATGCCGTAAAGCAGGCCCGCCTGCATATTCGACGTCCCTTCAAACCCCCCGACTATTGCGGCTCTGGCGGCCGCCACCGCCGCCCACTCGTTCATCCTCCTGCTCCCCATTTCGTAGCACGGCCTTCCGGGGTTCACATTGCTCATCCTGCACGCTGCGCTGGCCACCGCCGAATCATAATTAAGAATCGAAAGCGAAAGGGTCTCCAACAGCAGCCCCTCCGCATAGCTGGACTCCACCTGAATTACGGGGGAAAGGGGGAAATAGATGTCGCCTTCAAGGTAGGAGCGCAAAGTGCCTGTGAAGCGGAAGCTTTCCAGCCACTCCGCCGTTTTTTGCGAAATGATTTTTTGGGAAAGCAAAAACTCCAGTTCTTTTCCCGTGGGCCTCATGTCCTTTAGAGACGACAGTAATCTTCCCAGACCTGCAAATACCCCGTACCTGCGTCCCGGGCCCAGGCTTCGGGTGTACATCTCAAATACGCACTTCCTAAACGCCGATCCGTCAGACAGGGCGTCGTTTAGCATGCTGTACTCATACATATCGGTTAAAAATGCCGTCGACTCCATAGTTTCCCGTCCAAATAAAAAAGTTTTGCAATAAAAATTATTGCAAAACTTTCATATGGGATGATTTTCTACTCTACGGCCTTTTGTTCCTTAGTCCGCCTCTCAGCGTTCAGCTTGCGCCTTTCCTCCTTGGGGATAGTGGAAATCGCGGAATAGCGGGGAAGGGCCTTGTCCAGGCCGTAAAGGATGTAGCCCAAAACCAGGAAGCCTATCGTAAAGTAAATAATCATTTTGCCCATTTCGCCCCATCCGATCTTGGGGATGTCTACAAACCAGTAGGGATAGGGGTTGTGGCTGCCCGGAGACACCCCGGCATTGGGCCAAATGGCCGCCCTTATCAGGATGAAGGCGAACCAGCAATAAGCGTAAAGGGGCCATGTGAGCGGGTACCACCACCTGTAACGCTTATGGCGCTCAAAGAGCAAGAAATCTAATGTAGCCATGATTGGAACCGTTATATGCACGAGGGCGGTGTTTGGAATAAAGCCGAAGGCTCTCCATTCCGTGGCGTAGTCGGGAGCCGGAAGAAGTGTGTTGGCCACTACGCCCGTGATTATTATGCACAGCGTCACTATCCCCTTAAGCCAGGGCCATGGCCTGTAACCTTCGGTTAAAGTGGAAATCCCTTCCCAAATGAACACGATCGCGATTGCGAGATTGCTTTGGAAAGTGAAGTAACAGAATTCTTCCCACTGCCCTCCAACATATCCCTGGGATATGCCTCCCAGAGCAAAAAGAGCCACGAGAAATTCAAAGATCGCTATTAAGATTTTCCGCGTCATTCCATAAGTATACATGAAATTTTAAGATTACTTGGCTCCGCATTTTATAGACTGATTTTGTGGACAGCATAAAATCAGATTTTCAAAGGCCCGACGGCAGGGAATTTGACGAACTGAGGCCGTGCAGGATATATCCGCATTGGACGGACAACCCGGAAGGATCCGTATTGATAGAGTGCGGGAAGACCAGGGTGCTTTGCACGGCTTCATGGGAAGACAAGGTTCCTCAATGGAGGGAAGGAACCGGGCTGGGCTGGGTGACGGCGGAATACGCCATGATCCCCAGGGCCACCGGGACCCGCAATTCCAGGGAAAGGGACGGGGCGAAAAATTCCAGAAGCCAGGAAATAAGCCGCCTTATAGGCAGGTCCCTGCGCATGGCCGTGGATTTTGAAGCCATGGGGGAAAATGCCATATATATAGACTGCGACGTACTCCAAGCGGACGGGGGCACGCGCACGGCTTCAATTACCGGCGGCTGGATCGCCCTTCGCGAAGCTGCGGACTGGGCGCTTAAAAACGGCAAAGCGGCCAAAGACTTCGTAAGGCACCAGATTTCAGCCGTATCGGTGGGAATAGTGGACGGGGCGGAAGTCCTGGATTTGCCATACGCCGAAGACTGCAGGGCCTCTACAGACATGAACGTGGTCCAGACCGAGTCGGGAGAATTTGTGGAGATTCAGGGCACGGGGGAAAAAGCCCCTTTCACTTCCTCCCAGCTCTCCTTCCTTTTGGACCTTGCCTGCAGCGGAAACGAAAAACTGAGAATTAAGCAAAGAGAGGCGTTGGCATGAGCGTTTTGGTGACGGGAGGATGCGGATATATAGGATCCCACATCGTCCGGGCCCTCAAAGAAGAGGGGGAAGAGACTGTAATAGCGGACGACTTAAGCTACGGGGATGAAAAAAGGGCGAAAGGCTCCAAGTTTTACAAGATGGACATATGCTCCCCTGAAGCCAAAGAAGATCTGCAAAGGATTATGGAGGAATGCTCGGTCAGGGCGGTAATCCACTGCGCGGCAAGAAAGCAGGTAGGGGAAAGCGTCGAAAAACCGATCTTCTACTACAGGCAAAACGTCGGGGGCTTTTTAAACGTTATCGAGGCCATGAAGGACTGCGGGGTAAAGAATATGATCTTCTCCTCTTCCGCCGCAGTTTACGGGGAGCCCCCTGTAGACATAGTGCCTGAATTTGGGGTGGAAATGGTCCCCATCAACCCTTACGGACAAACCAAGCTCTTTGGAGAATGGATGGGCAACGCCGTAGCAAAGGCTTTTGGGTTGAATTTCTGCGCCCTGCGCTATTTCAACGTGGCAGGGTGCGCCAGCCCCGATCTTGCGGATCCCTCCACTTTAAACCTCATCCCCATAGTTCTTCAGCGCCTCTCCGAATTTAAGGCTCCCGTGATCTTTGGAGACGACTACCCCACTCCGGACGGCACGTGCGTACGCGACTACATACACGTAGAAGACCTTGCAAACGCCCATGTGAAAGCCCTGGCCTACCTTGAAGGGGAAGGAAAGAAAGAGTACTCCGCTTTCAACGTGGGAACGGGCAAAGGCACTTCGGTGAGAGAAATTATAGACGCCATAAAGAAAACCACCGGAATTGATTTCAAAGAAAAAGTCGAGGGAAGAAGGGCGGGAGACCCTCCGATGCTCATCGGCAATGCCGAACTGATAGGGCGCGTCATGGGCTGGAAGAGCGAAAAAAGCCTGGAAGACATAATCTCATCCGCCTGGCAGGCCTGGCAGGAAGGCCCCAAGAGGATTGACGTGGCGTCTTGGAAAGAGCGCTCTTAATTTAATTGGCGCCTTTTTTAGTCTTGTAAGAAGAGCATGACTCCAGCTGCTTTCTTCTTGCAAGCTTCATCTGTTTTTTAAGCCAAACCTGCTTTGCGGGGTTTACCTTCTTCTTTTCAAGCTGCTGCCTGTAGACCGGGTACCACAGGTGCATTATCGGGTAAAGCGAGGTAAAGACGTACTCGGGCCTGGTGGTGCGGATGTGTCCCGGATGGGACTCGAAAGTATTTTTAAAACGGCGCATATAGGTAAGGAAGTCGGTCTTGGAGTCTCCCATCCTCCTCGCGCTCATTCCCACGATCATTTTGGGGTTATAGGCCGTCTTTAAACCGTTGGCTATGAGGTGCAGGGAGATGTCGATGTCTTCATGGATTTCATCCCCGAGATCTTCGCATACCTGAGTTTTTATTATGTTCCACGCCTTCGCCCTTACGGCCATGTTGGATCCAAACAGCAGGACCTTCCCCCCGTCAGCCTTGTATACCCTTTTCCTTATCTGGTTGTCTCCGACAAGGCTGACCATTCTTGCCGGCATATCGTAATAAGTGACGGGCCCGGTAAGCCCCATTACGGCTTTGTCGTGGGCAAAGGAAGAAGTGACTACTTCCACCCAGTGCGGATCCATCATGCAGTCGGCATCAATTCGCCCGAAGATGTCCCCGCTTGCATGGGCAAAGCCGAAATCCCTTGTGGGGATGAGGCCCTGCCTGTCGGACTGATTAAGTATTTTTACGTTGCAGTGGGGGTTTTGGGCTATAAATTTTTTAACTATCTTCTCGGTATTGTCTGTGGAGTTATTGTTTATGACCAATATCTCTTTGGCAGCCACGGTCTGCCTTGTGGCGCATGTGAGGCATTCCGCTATCCTCTCTTCTTCATTCCACGCGGGAATTATCACTGATACCGATAACATACTTATATGATAAGTTAAATGGGTCTAAAGGGATATTTGAGGCCCCTTCCGATATTTTTGGATATATGGTGCAGGGAGAAAAGCCGAAGAAAGATGAGAAGCGGGGCTCGACCCCCGAAGTCGACAAGCGCATAAATCTGGGCGAGAGCATGCCCAAGGGGGATGCCAGGCACGCCCCCCCTTGGCTTCCCAGGGCGCTGGTTATGACGATAGCCTTCGCATTTCTGGCAATTTTCATATGGAAAATCTGGGGAAGCATACGGGGGATAGTCTGCGACCTGATAATATGCCTGTTTTTGAGCCTGGCCATGGAGCCGGCTGTAAGGTGGCTTATAAAGCACGGATGGAAAAGGGCCGTGGCGGCTTTTTGCGTGTGGCTTTGCGTGCTTATTCTGGCCGGGGGGTTCGTCTGGCTTTTTGGGAAGCTTTTTATCACCCAGGTCACCGATTTGCTTTCTTCCATCCCCAAGTTTTACCAGGATTTGCAAAGATACGTGGATTCGCATACTTCCTTCAAGCTGCCGCAAATCAAAAATTTGGGAGCTTTTATCCTAAAGCGGGTCCAGACTTCATGGATAGGCAACTTCGCATCCACCGCGGCCAGCGTGGCTGAAGCCGTGAGCCATTTCGCGATTTCTTTCATGATCATCCTTTTCGTCACTTACTACATCCTTTCTTCCGGACCCAAGATGCAAAGAAGCATCTGCTCCTGCCTAAAGCCCTCCAGCCAAAAAAACTTCCTCATAGTCTGGACCGTAGTGCAAAACCAGGTTTCCAGCTTCCTGTCTTCGAGAATCATTTTGGCTCTGATTTCCAGCATCTGCATGGCCACCTACATGCTGATAATGCATATCCCTTACTGGCTCCCCCTTTGCCTCATGTACGCCCTGGTCTCCCAATTCATCCCAATGGTGGGGGCCTTTATAGGGGCCATCCTCCCTTTGGCCATAGTTTGGGGCGACCAGGGTTTCAAATGGGCCCTGTTTCTGGCCATCTACATCCTCGTTTACCAGCAGATAGAAAACATGATTCTGGCTCCCAAGATTCAGCAGAAGACGATGTCGGTGCACCCGGCCATAGGCCTGATAGCCGTATTCGTATTCGGAGAAATTTTCGGCGTGCTGGGATCTTTTCTCGCCCTTCCCATAACGGCGAGCCTGGAAGTGGTGTTTAACGCTTACTTTATGCGCACGGGCCTTGTCGATTCCCCGCTCTTGTCCGATCCGAAGCCGGAGAAAAGGTCGAAAATGGCCAGGGCCGCAGAGGCCTTCGGGAAAAAAGTTTCGCCTTTTTCTTCGCGTTTTCCCAGAAGGGCCAAAGGATCCACCAGGCGCGCTTCCACCATCCGAGAACAGCTTCGGGACGCCGGGCTGGCCTACGAATCCTATAAGCCCGACAAGGAGCTTGATTCCAGTCAGACGGTGGCAATGGTAAAAAGGGATAAGGAAGAGAGAAAAGAAGGGCTGGAGAACCTGAAAAAAGATTCCCCCAGAACCCATTGGGAGGACAAGGAGTAAATGCCTATCTTGACTTTTCTCGACTGGTTCCTTGCCCTGGTGGGTGGGGCCATGGTGGTCTACGAGGTCTTTTACCTTGTAATGGGGCTTTTTGTAAAGCCTATAGTCTTTCCTCCCGCCCCCCAGGACAAAAGGTACGCGATTCTGATTTCCGCGAGAAATGAAGGAGAGGTAATAGGACAGCTGATAGACTCCATCAGAAAAAACGACTACCCCCAGGATCTCGTGGATATCTGGCTGGTTGCAGACAACTGCACCGACGACACGGCCAAAATAGCCGAATCCCTCGGAGCGCATGTAATAGAAAGGCACAATACCGTCCAAGTGGGCAAAGGCTTCGCTTTGACATACCTCTTAAACCGCATGGAAGACGAAAAGGCGGCTGACGCCTATGACGCCTTTTTGGTCTTTGACGCAGACAACCTCTTAGACACCCACTACCTTACCGAAATGAACAAGGCCTTTCACAAGGGCTTTCAAATCCTGACAAGCTACCGAAACTCCAAAAACCTTTCTGAAAACTGGGTGTCTGCAGGGGCCGCCCTGTGGTTTATAAGGGAATCGAGGTTTTTAAACAACACCAGGATGTTTCTGGGCTCCAGCTGCCACGTAGGAGGGACGGGCTTCCTCTTTTCCAAAGAGGTTATGAAGAAAAACGGCGGATGGAAGTTCCACCTCCTTACAGAAGACATCGAGTTTACGTTAAATTCCATCATCGAAGGCTACACCATAGGCTACTGCGGGACTGCCGTCCTCTATGACGAGCAGCCCACCAGCTTTACCCAGAGCTGGAGGCAGAGGGTGAGGTGGAGCAAAGGGTTTTTGCAGGTCTTCAGGTACTACACCCTCCCCCTCCTGCGCAAGATGCTTACGGACGCCGAATTTGCCTCGGTAGACCTCATGCTGATGGTTTGCCCTTTGACGATATTGTGGTTCTTTCGCGAGATCTTGGGAATCATTTTCATCTTCTGCGGGATTGTAACCTGGCAAAGCCAGCTCATCTCCCTTTACAACTGGCTTTACGGGGTAGGCTGGAGCATAGCGGGAATGATGGTTATAGCGGCTTTGACGGCGATAGCCGAAAGAAAGAGGATTGGAGCCAGCAATAAGGAGCTTTTGGCCTTCGTGCTGTCTTTTCCAATTTACGTTTTGAGCTATATCCCCATTTCCTTTCAGGCCCTCTTTGCAAAGAGCCAGTGGAAGCCGATAGTGCACCATAAAAAGCAGGGCGCAGAAAATGAGCAATGAAATGAAAAAGGCCGTGGGCGCCGTCAAAGGGTGCTTTAAAAGATCCTCCCTTGAAAAGGGGGACCTCCTGCTTTTAGCCTGCTCCGGAGGAAGGGACTCCCTCGCTTTGGCCCTGACCGCCCAAATCTGCTGCCGGGCCATGGGCCTTTCTTTGGCCGCGGCCGTGGTGGATCACGGAATCCAGGAGGGAAGCGGGAAAGTCGCAGACGAGGCCGCAGAAAAGCTTAGAAAACTTGGAATCCGGCATTCGAGCGTGCTCAGCACTTCCCTGGATCCGGCCCAGGTAAAGATTAACGGAGTGGAGGCCGCAGCCAGGGATGCCAGGTACGCCGCCCTTTTAAGCGAGGCTGAAAAGACAGGGGCCAGGGCCCTCCTTCTGGCCCACACCAGAACCGATCAGGCGGAAAGCGTTTTACTGGACGCCTGCAAAACCCCTTCTTCCTCCTCATGGAAGGGAATGGAAGAAAGAAGCCAAAGGGAAGGGCTGCTCTATCTGCGGCCTTTTTTGAGCCTGTCCAGAAAAGACACCACCAAAATCTGCAAAGAAAACGGGATCGCCTGGTGGGACGACCCCACAAACGGAGATGAGGGAAAACGGGATGATCTTCCAAGGAGGAGCCAAATCAGATCCCATGTGCTTCCCAAACTGGAAGAAATTTCCGGGGGCGGAGCCGAGGCCCATCTTGCCGCCTTCGCCTCCATGCACAGGGAAGACGAGGAATTTTTAAACGGCCTGGCCATGGATGCGTTAAAGGGGGTTAAGTTTAGCCTCCCCTTCTCCCTGCCTTCTTCCTCCCTTTCCCCCCTTCCCCTCCCCATAAAAAGGAGGTGCTGCAGGATCATACTTAAAAGCTTTATGGTCAAGAGGGGCGCCGTGGAAAAACAGGTCGAAACTTTTATGGAAATTTTGAAAAAGGGGCATGGAGAGGCGAATCTCTCGTCTTGCCTGCTCCTTCGCGTAAAAGCGGGGAGCGTAATAATAGATTTATGTAATAATTGATTTTATGGACATAGAGGATGTCAGGAATGATATCGAAAAAGTTTTGCTGACTAAAGAACAGATTCAAAGAAAAATCAGGGAGACAGCCCATAAAGTTGATGAGGATTACGCCGGGCGCAACCTTGTTCTGATCGGAGTCTTAAAGGGAGCGGTAAATGTAATGACGGCCCTCATGGACTACATGCACACCACCTGCCCCATAGGATTTATGAGCCTGTCTAGCTACGGAGAAGGGTTTGAATCCACAGGCAGCATCAAGGTTCGCTCGGACCTCAACATAGATGTTGAGGGCAAAGACGTCCTCATAGTAGAAGACATAATAGACTCGGGCAATACCCTCCACTGGCTAGAGGGCTATTTGCTCGAAAAGAAAAAGGCCAAAACCGTAAACGTCTTCCCACTTCTTAGCAAGCCTTCGCGCAGGAAGTGGGATATTTTTGTTAAGTACCCCGGTTATGAAATTGAAGACGAGTTCGTCATAGGATTTGGTTTAGACTATAAAGAATGTTACCGCAATCTGGATTCCATAGCGGTTTTGAAGCCTTCCGTATACCAGCAGGAAAGGATGTGAAATTTGCCCTCCCCAAATTCAAGCAATGGAGGCCATAAACGGTCTTTTTGGAGCCAGCCATGGGTGTGGATCGCCTGCATTTTAATTCTCGCCTTCCTGCTCTTCGAGTTTTTGGGCGACCGTGGAGCCAAGACCATTACCACCCAGCAGGGCCTGGACCTTTTAAAGCAGCAGGGATCGGTGCAGGTGGATTCGGCCACGATAAACGGGCCCAAGCAGATCGTCACCCTTCAGCTTGACAACAACTTCAGCCCTACTATTGACGGGAAAACCGTAAACTACGGAAAGGACGTGCAGTTCTACTACGTCCTTGCCCAGGGATCCCAGGTGGCGGAAGCCGTGGAGAGGGCCACTACAAGGGCCGGTTACAAATACAACTCCATAGTCCCTAACAACGGGGTGTGGAGCTACCTGCTCACATCCCTTCTTCCCTTCATAATCATCTTCCTTCTGTTCTGGTGGGCCATGAGCAAGCTCCAGAGCGGGGCCGGAGGCATTATGGGCATGGGAGGCAAAAAGAGCAACCGCCTCCCCAATTCGGAAATCCCGAAGACAAAGTTTGCAGACGTGGCAGGAGAGCCCGCGGCCGTGCAGGAAGTGGAAGAAATCAAGGACTTTTTGAAAGATCCGTCAAAGTACAGGAGGCTGGGGGCGAGGATCCCCAGAGGCGTCCTCCTCTACGGCCCCCCTGGAACCGGAAAAACCCTTCTTGCAAGGGCTATAGCGGGAGAGGCAGGAGTGCCCTTCTACGCCATGGCGGGTTCTGACTTTGTGGAAATGTTTGTGGGCCTCGGAGCTTCCAGAGTGAGGGAGCTTTTCGACGAGGCGAAGAAGCACGCTCCAGCCATCATCTTCATAGATGAGATTGACGCCGTGGGCCGAAAGAGGGGCTCGGGAATGACCGGGGGCCACGATGAAAGGGAGCAGACTTTAAACCAGCTCCTGGTGGAAATGGACGGCTTCAACAACGATACGGGCATCATCGTGATCGCCGCCACCAACAGGCCGGACGTTTTGGATAAGGCGCTTTTGAGGCCGGGACGTTTCGACAGGCAGGTATCTGTGGAAGCCCCCGACCTTCAGGGAAGGGAAGCCATTTTAAAGGTGCACGCCAAGGGCAAGCCCTTCGTGCCGAACATCGATCTTCACCTTATAGCCGTAAGGACTCCGGGCTTCACGGGAGCCGACCTTGCAAACGTGCTAAACGAAGCGGCCCTTCTCACCGCCCGCTCCAACGCCCAGTTGATAGACATGAGGGCCATAGACGAGGCTATAGACAGGGTTATGGCCGGCCCCAGAAGGCAGTGGAAGGGAATGGCCTTGGGCGAGCTTAGAAATACCGCCTACCACGAAAGCGGCCACGCCTTGGTTGCCGCCTGCATGCATCACACGGACCCTGTCACGAAAGTGACGATACTTCCCAGAGGAAGGGCCCTGGGCTACACTGCGGTAATGCCTCAAACCGACCGGTATTCCGAGACCAGAGACGCCCTTCTGGATCAGATGGCCTACGCCATGGGGGGAAGAACGGCTGAGGAAGTGGTCTTCCACGACCCCACCACGGGAGCTTCCAACGATATAGAGAAGGCCACCAACATAGCCAGGGCCATGGTGCTCCAGTACGGCTTTAGCCAAAAGCTGGGAGCGATAAAATGGGGAGACGAATCCGACAGCCAGGAATCCATGGAAGACATCCGTCCCCACCCCTTCTCAGAAAAGACGCAGGAAATCATAGACCAGGAGGTTTTGGCCTTGGTTGAAAACGCCCACACGGAAGCGTGGAGGGTGATAAACCAAAACAGGGCCATACTCGACGAAATGGTAAAAGAGCTCATGGAGAAGGAAACCCTGGGACCCTCCGACTTGAAGCGCCTTTTTGCGAATGTGATAATGAGCCCCGAAAGGCCGCAGTGGCTAAGCAATCCTTCCAGGCCCGTATCCGACATTCCTCCCGTGCCTATCCCTGAAAAGCTAGTCCATTCCATAAAGACCATCGACACCCCCTCCCAGCCAGACGCCGAAGCGAACAGATAAACTCATGAAAGCCAGAAGGACCTCCTGGGTAGTGCTGGTTTGCGCAGTAGGAGCCGGCATGGCCTTGGGATGGTCCTTTGCAAGATTTATAGGCTTGACCAACCTTCCGCTCCTAGGCACAACCTACGCGGCTTCCGGGATTATGTTCCTTTTAGGGCTGGCGCTCTTGATAATGGGCCTTACCGTGAAAAGGTACGTAAAGGGGCGCCTAAAGTACCTTGACCCCGGCAGGGCCTTTTTCACCCTCGCTTCGGCAAAGGCGATGTGCGTCGGGGGATTCTTTCTTGCCGGCTGGTTTTCCGGCCAGATTATCAATATTGCTTCCAAGTCCGAGGCTTCCTTTTTCAAGCACGCCCTTATAACCTGCGCGGTAGCAGCTTTTATAAGCCTTTTGGACGGGATATGCGGAATCATAGTTGAAAAATGGTGCCAGCTCCCCCCTCCGGATGGAAAGAAAAGCGAAAAAAAGAGCCCGCAGTCGGCGCACTCGGGAGCGCAGGCGGCTTAAGCCTTAGCCTCGGGTGAGCTTTCTGTGGATCATGTGGGGGCGGCTCGCTTCTTCTCCAAGCCTCTTTACCCTGTCTTCCTGGTAGGCCTGGAAGTTGCCCTCAAACCAGTGCCAACGGGAAGGATCTTCTTCCGTGCCTTCCCAAGCGAGGATATGGGTGGCGAGGCGGTCCAAAAACCAGCGGTCGTGGGAAATTACGACGGCGCAGCCCGGGAATTCCTCAAGCGCCTCTTCCAGGCTTTCCAAAGTTTCCACGTCCAAGTCATTTGTGGGTTCGTCTAAAAGAAGGAGGTTTCCCGCCTTCTTTAGAGTGAGGGCGAGATTTAAACGGTTCTTTTCCCCGCCTGAAAGCATCCCCGCCAATTTTTGCTGGTCCGAACCCTTGAACCCGAAGCTGGCGGTGTAGGCCCTGGAAGGGATTTGCTGGCCTCCGGCCTCTATAAACTGCTCTCCGTCCGAAACTACTTCCCACAAAGTCTTTTTGGGATCTATTTTTTCCCTGTTTTGATCCACGTAGCTTATCTGCACGGTGGATCCCAGCTTTATCTCTCCTTCCGTGGGATCTTCCAAGCCCGCAATCATCTTGAAAAGCGTGCTCTTTCCAACCCCGTTAGGGCCTATCACACCTACAATGCCGTTTCTGGGGAGGGTGAAGCTGAGGTCTTCTATAAGGGTCCTGTCCCCAAACTTTTTGGTAAGGTTCTTTACCTCTAAAACATCGGATCCCAAGCGGGGAGGGACGGGGATGCGGATGTCTGTAAAGTCGGTCTTTTTGGAAGCGGCCTCTTCGGCCACCATCTGGTCGTACCTTTCCAGCCTTGCCCGGTTTTTAGCCTGTCGCGCTTTAGGTGAAGAGTGCACCCATTCGAGCTCGCTTTTGATCCTTTTGGCGAGCTTGGCGTCCTTTTGGCCTTGTATCTCCATCCTTTTCTCTTTGGCTTCAAGGTAGGTGCTGTAATTTCCCTCATATCCGTAGAGGCTGCCCCTGT
This sequence comes from Aeriscardovia sp., assembly GCA_017632855.1. Taxonomy (GTDB): domain Bacteria; phylum Actinomycetota; class Actinomycetes; order Actinomycetales; family Bifidobacteriaceae; genus RGIG1476. Next base: position 5,204 of record JAGBQM010000041.1, on the reverse strand, counting down.
CCACTTCGCAGATCCACTGTGCCATGGAATCCAAAAAAGCCCTGTCGTGGGTGATGGAAACGACGGACCCCTTATAGTCCTTTAGAAATTTTTCCAGCCACAAAATGGATTCGGCGTCCAGGTGGTTGGTGGGTTCGTCTAAAAGCAGGAGGTCGGGAGCCTGCAAAAGAAGGCGGCAGAGGGCTACCCTCCTCCTCTCCCCTCCGGAGAGCACGCTGATTTTGGCGTCCTCGTCGGGGCACTGCAGGGCGTTCATGGCCTGCTGGAGGGCGCTGTCCACTTCCCAGCCGTTGGCGGCGTCTATCTCTTCCTGAAGCTTTCCCATCTCTGCCAAGAGGGAATCGTAGTCAGCGTCGGGATTAGACAGCTCTTCGCTTATCTTGTTATAGCGGTTGAGCTTTTCTTTGATGGGACCTATGCCTTCTTCTACAACTTCCCTGACGGTTTTATTGGGATCCAGCTCCGGATCCTGGTTCAAGAGGCCCACTGTAGCCCCGGAAGCCGTCTGTACGGAGCCGTTGGAGGGCTCTTCCTTTCCGGCCATAATTTTCAGAAGGGTGGATTTGCCCATGCCGTTGGGTCCCACAACCCCGATTTTGGCGCCCTTGAGAAAGTTGACGGACACGTCCTGAAGGATGACTTTGTCGCCAAAGGCTTTGCGCACGTGATCCATCTGGAATATGAAATCGGACACTGTGAAGCTTTCTTTAGAAACTCTTTTTGTTGCAAGTCTTATGGAATTTTACCAACTGCCTCTAAGTTACTCCTTTGGCTTGCCAAAAACCGAAGAAAAGAAAAGACTCCCACGCTTAGCGGGAGCTGTAATTTTAGTTGAGATCTTTAAATCAGTCGCTGTAGGAATCCGGAAGATATTTTCCGAAGCGCTCTTCTATAAAGGAGGCCAGTTCTCCTTCCTTGGCAAGCTCTGCGGAATCTGCGATCGCGAAGTTAGAGCGGTACCTGTCGGGAATTGACCCGTTATCGCTAAAGCCAAAGATGAAGTTGGTAGTTATTCTGTAAATAATTTCAGAAGGCGCGATCCCGAAGACCTGGCGGAAAAAGACGTGGTCAAGCCTTTCTTTGTCATCCGGGGAAAGCCGCTTCATTTCAGGATTCCGGTAGAGCCTTTTTACGGCTTCTGCTATAAAAAGCCCGCTCTTTATATACAGGTCGGCAAAGGTGTGGCCAGGATCTGCAAAGCACCCCGGCTCCTCTTTTTCGAAGAGATCGACCATCTGCCTTACCACGGCCTTGGGGGTGAAAATCTGGTTGGTTTTCTGAGGGGGGATGCAGCCGAAGATGTCTCTGTCGCTATCTTCTTCAAACCAGTTTGACAGCTCTTTTCTTAAGCTCATAAAGTCGGTTATGGCTGTATTAAAGACGGGAGCGTTAAACACATTTCCGTCAAAGTGCCTGCTTCCCCCGGTGAGAGGGTCTGTATAATCTCCTCTATCCCTCAAAAGCCTGAACTGCTCTTTTGAAATTCCTATGACTTCTTAGAAAACTTCCTCGGAAATGCCTTAATCCAGATTTTCAATCGTCGCCAAAGAAGAGCCGTCTTCATTGTAAATTCCGTAGGCCATGAGAAAGGCAGGGACTGAGCTGACGAGGCTTCTCAAATCAGCTTTTGCCTTTTTGATAAAGGGTTTTGCCTGCTCTTTCTCATCTTCCTGCGTTTGAAAAGAAGATGTTTTATATCATTTGATACGTGGTCAAAAATCTTTTGATGAGCGCTGAAAAAGAAAAGATAAGCCCATGTATAAAGTGGGCCGGCGGGAAGGGGCAAATTCTCGGCGAAATAGAAAAAAGAATGCCTTCAAATTTTGAAAATTATTTTGAGCCTTTTGTAGGTGGAGGCGGCGTTCTTTTCTTTTTTCAGCCTTTTTCGGCTTTTATAAATGACGTAAACCCCCAGCTCGTTAATTTATACAGGCAGATTCAAGGCGATCCTGAAAAGCTCATATCTGCCATAAATGCCTTGGATGCGGAAGAATGCAACGCTGAGCTGTATCTTAAAAACCGGGAAGAATACAACCAAAGAATAAAGGAAAATATTATGGATTCCTTCACGGCTTCGCTTTTCATATGGTTAAACAAGCACTGCTTTAACGGCCTTTACAGGGTAAACAATAAAGGCTTTTTTAATGTTCCATACAATAACAGATCAAAAGGGAACTCCATTGACCGAGAAAATATAAGGTCCATGTCCAAGTACCTGAAAAAGGTGAAAATGACCTGCTTGGATTTTGAAGAAGCGGTAAAAAACGCTGCTCAGGGCGACTTCGTCTATTTTGACAGCCCCTATTTTCCTGAAAGCTCTACTGCAAACTTCACTTCTTACGCTAAAGGCGGTTTTTTGCAAGAGGATCACGAAAGGCTTGCCAGAATTTTTAAAGAACTTGATAAAAAAGGCGTAAAAGTAATGCTTTCAAATAACGATGTAAAAGCTGTCAGGGAACTTTACAGGGGGTACAGAATTGAAAGCTTTGACGTGAAAAGAATGATTAACAGAGATGCAAATAGAAGGCGCGGAAAAGAAGTTATTGTGACTAATTACGATTATTAAAAAAGATGTCTTTATCATGGCAATATGATTTATGCGCGTAAAAAACCCTTTAATGAATGGATTAAGAGCTTCAAGTCATCTATCAACCAATACAACTTTTATACAGATTTCAAAAAAGTATACGACAATGTCTATGACTATAAGGTTGAAATCAATCTATTAAACAGTCTGGTAGGTTCTCAAAATATCAGACAAGAATTCTTATATCTAATTCGCCGTTACCCTGAATGTATTGAGGCTATCCCTTTGCTTTTGGCAGTGCGCGCCAAAGAAGTATATTGTCAGGAAAATGGAAAAGGTATCATATATGACTTTTCCGCCGTAAATAGCCAAACAGATTATGCATATTTTATGGAAAAAACCGGCTTATTTGACTTGTTATCGCAACATCTCAGAGGCAATCTATGGGACTATGTAACGGGAATTGAAGTAGGTATGGATTCTAATGCCAGAAAGAACAGAGGGGGAGACCAAATGGAAAATCTGGTAGAGGATTTTATAAGGTTAGCAGGCTTTATAAAAAACAAAACCTATTTCAAAGAAATATACAGCAGGGAAGTTGAAAAGCTTTTCGAGGTAAACCTAACTCCTCTCTCTGCAGTTTCTACAAAAAGATGGGACTTTATCCTTAAAACAGAGGATAACGTTTACCTTATAGAAACAAATTTTTATTCCTCTTCCGGTTCTAAACTTAATGAAATTGCAAGAAGTTATATTGAAATTTCAGAACGCGCAGAGAAAATAAAGGGCACAAGATTTATGTGGATAACCGATGGGTGGGGCTGGAGAAAAGCAAGGAAAAATTTACAGGAAGCTTATATTGAAATCCCTTACCTCTACGATATAGCGGATATGGAGGCTGGGTTATTCAGTTCTTTAGATTGAAAGTTTTCTTACAATTTTAGCTAGAAACCATCCGGCCTTATTTTCTCCTTCCTTTCTCCATTTTCCTCTTGTTTTCAATCCAAAAGTAAACTCCATAGGCCATTGCGCCTGTCAGAAGGAGCGTGGGCAGGTATGAGAAATGAAGCCTTTCCCCTTCCGCCGGTCAAAGGAAGCTCCTTTATTTTGCAGAAGGGAAGAACCTGAATGATACCGGTGGAGGTGTTTAGCATTCCGTAGGAAATATTGGTCCCATCTTTCATATCGCTGTATGAATTGGGGAAATTATGGTTTATCGTTATATAAAAACTGGGCAGGGAAGAAGAAAGGGTGTTTTGGGCTGTGAGGGTCTGGGTAATTATATAGACCCCGTTTGCAAGGCCTTCGATTGCAAATAGGCCGCTGTTATTTTAAAGGGAAGGAGAAGAAGTTCCCGCATAAACGCTTGAGTACTCTACAGGGCTTGATCCAAAAGACCATCCTGCAAATTCGCTTCCTGAAGGACCATCTTGAAGCGGATTTTGAGAGGATCCGCCAGCAGGCTCCAAATAGGCTTGCCCGTTTGAAAGCGTGTCTCCCGAACTCGGATCTGAAACAGGGCCAGTGTAGAGGGTGTCGGCCAGGGTGGCTACGGTTAATTTTGCTCCCTTTGTAACTTTTCTGTTGTAGCTTTCATCCGTAAATTTCTCTTTCCACCATAGGCTTGCATTCGTAGTTTGAGGGGATGGAGATCCATAGGAATCTGCATTGTTCATTCCGTTTTCAGGATTCAGAATAAAAGAGCTCCCTATTTGCCCCGTGCCATTGGGGTTGCCGTTCGTGTACACGGCCACAGAAGACTAAGGGGAGGTTTTCGGGTAGTCAAAGGGGGCCGCTCCCGTGATGGTGGCGCCCAGAGAAATGCCTTCCGAGGTGTCCATGGCATTGCGGTTAAGGTAGCCTATAAAATCCAAAGCAAAGGACGATCCGTCATAAATGCTCAAGTTTCCGTATCCTGTAGAAGATCTGTCGCTTGAGTTTATTTCTGCGCCATTCCACCTAAGGTAATGAAGCGCGGGATGGTTAAGAGAAAGCCGCCTTCCGCGGCCTTCTCTGCCACTTGGAGCTTTCTGTCCAAAATCCCGACCCGTTTTTCCAATGGGATGGGGTTTCCGGTAGCGGCATCATAACGGGAAGTTATAAAGGGCGCCTCCCCGCAGGCAATCTCAAGGTAAGTCTTGTCTCGCCCTTCCGGATCCTCCCAAAGAGTCTCCGTCATCTGTGAAACCACTTCAAAGGGGGTAAAGACTTCCGCATGGGTTTTAACCCTGGACTGCTTTTCCGCGTCCTCTTTAAAAGCTCGCGGACGGATTGCCGATACCGCGCTCTGGCAGACCGGGCTTTCCCAATCGCGCCCCTTATAGGCGTCAGTGGCCCAGATGATGTTTTTTTTGCGGGATCTGTCAGAAAGCAGGATTTTCAAAAGCCCGGAATATAGGGAATCGTCTTTGTGCCGGATCTTGTCGAGGCTGAAAGAGAAGGGGAAAAGTTCGTTTTCGCCGTTTTCAAGTCCGGTTTTTTCCATGATTTCCCCCGCCTCTTCCTCTTCCCGGAAGGGGGGCTTTCCTTCCATCCGGTATTGGAATCGCCAATAATCAACCCTGAAACTATACTATATCTAAAAATCTACTAATTACAGATTCATTTCCTCTTACATCAGCGCAAAGGGGAAACACAAAAATCCCCGCACAAAAGCGGGGAGGAAGTGGGGATGCAG
>JAGBQM010000040.1 GCA_017632855.1 Aeriscardovia sp. | reverse complement strand
TTCTCCATGCCGGAGGGCTGATGCACGATCAACGCTTTTGAGTTCTCAACCTGCTAACTGTGCGGAGGCGTCCTCCGCAAGTGACTTATAAGATGATAGTAAGAGGGGAGGAAGGGCGACAAGGGTCGGCGTGTCGGGAAACCCTTAATGTTTCTTCCTGTTATGGGCGTGGTACATCCTTATCCAATGCCTCCACCTCTTAATCATGAGGCAAAAGATTATAAAGAGGAGGAGCGCTATGGCCGCGCTCCAGATGATTATGAACAGGCCGTCTATGAGATTGGCGTGATAAAGGTCGCCCAGCGGCACCCTTTCTCCGGTTACAAGCAACCTATGGGTATTGATTCCGTACGGGTAGCAGGTAAGCAAGGTGACAAGATCTTCTCCCGGAACGATTTTTATCGCATCCACATCGCTGGGGAGAATTATCTTTATGTTCACTACCTTGTATGCCAAGGCATGCCCCAATACGTCTATATAGAAGAAGTTTCCGATCTTCATTTGCATCAGCCTGGTGAAAAGCATCGCGTATACGACGCCCGTGTGGCCGCAAATTACCGATCTTGTGGACGGGCCCCCTACCGGAAAAGAGGTCCCGTAAAGTTGCCCCGCTCCTCTGGAAAGCGAAGACTCGGCAGTTCCGTGATAAATGGGAAGGTTGATTCCGTACTCGGGCACGGACACATATCCCTCTATTTCATCATTTTGACCGTTTAAAATGCTCAAATATTTCAAATATGCCGGACTCTTCGTCACGTTGTTATTGGAACCGCTGCTTATGAAGTCGGAAGCCCCCTGCCCTATCAAGTACTGCCCGCTTTTAGCCAGAGCCGCGTTATATTGCTGGGCCTCTTCAATTTCCTGATTTGCCCTGATTTTTGGAAGTTCTTTGTCTTCTTCGCTGATTTCGTTAATTACTTTTTCGTGATCTATGTAATTTTTAATGGTAAGCGTTAGAGGATATGCCGTTATTCCAATGCCTGTCAGCATCAGTAAAATCGACAGTATTAAAAAACTAATCCCGTGCTTGGAACGAGATTTAGAATTGCCAGCAGATTTTCTCCGCCTTCCCACTTACGCTCCCCACATTGAGATGTTGTTCTTATTGAGAATATCAAATAAGCAAAAAAGGATGATGCAAGCGTAAAAAAGCGCCCCTTTTCGGGGCGCTTTAAGAGGCGGGCTTATTTGCTTCTTATTATGGTTCCCACTCCCGGAACCCCTGCGACAAGATCCGCCACCTTGTCGAGAGAAGTAATGACTGCCCTGCAGTCGGGCTTAGCCGTCACGAATTTAATTGCGGCTTGCACTTTGGGAAGCATGCTGCCGGCGGCGAATTGGCCCTCGGCCATGTATTTCTCGAGCTCTTCTACAGTCACATTCGTCAAAGCCTTTTGATCGGGCTTGTTGAAGTTGACGCAGACATTGTCTACCGCCGTCAAAATTATCAGCTCGTCGGCATCGACGTCTTTAGCCATCTGGGCAGCTCCGAAGTCTTTGTCAATTACGCCTTCGACTCCGACATATCCGCCTTTGCCGTCGCTGACTACGGGAACCCCGCCGCCTCCGGAGGCGATGGGCACCATGCCCTTCTCCAGCATTGCCAGGACTACTCCGACTTCAAGCATCTTTATCGGCTTGGGGCTGGGCACTACCCTTCTGAATCCTCTTCCGGCGTCTTCTACATATACAAAGTCAGGATGCTCTTTCTTAAGCTCATCGCATTCTTCTTTGGTGTAAAAGGGCCCTATGGGCTTGGTGGGCTTGAGAAAAGCGGGATCGTCTTTGGAAACTACCGTCTGCGAAATTATGGCTGCAACAGTCTTCTTCATTCCGTTTTCCGCAAGCACCGCATCAAGCGCCAGCTCCATCCAGTATCCTATTTCGCCCTGAGTCATGGCTCCTACGGTATCCAGGGGCATAGGGGGATTCTTCTTGGTGGATCCTGCGGCTTCCTGAAGTAAGAGGTTTCCTACCTGAGGCCCGTTTCCGTGAGTGATTACGAGCTGAGAGCCGTCCTTAATGAACTCCACCAGAGATTCCATCGTCTTCTTTATGGACTCTTCCTGGCTTTCCGCAGTTCCGGTGGCAGTCTCTATCGCATTGCCGCCAAGGGCTACAACTATACGCTTGCCCATTTACTCTTTGCACCCGTTTACAGCGTAGGCCGGGATGTAGAGCGGGGCCAAGGTAACGGCCATCATGGCCTTGATGGAGTGCATGCGGTTCTCCGCCTCAATGAATTGCCATGCGTACTTGGAACGGAAGACTTCGTCGGTGACCTCCATGTTCTTGAGGCCGTACTTGTCGAAGATTTCCTTGCCGTAGACGGTGTTGAGATCGTGGAAGGAGGGCAGGCAGTGCATGAAGATGAGTTCGTCGTCGGGAGTTCCGGTCATCTTCATAAGGTCCATATTCACTTCGTAGGGCTTGAGGAGTTTGACTCTCTCCTCCCAGTCGTTTTCGCCCATAGACACCCACACGTCCGTGTAGATGACGTTGGCTCCCTTGACGCCTTCCTTGATGTTGTCGGTCACTATCGGGTTGGCTCCGGTTTCCTTAGCAAAGGAATTGGCGATGTCTACGATCTTCTGATCGGTGTGGAGCGCGGAGGGGGTGACGATGCGGACGTTCACTCCGAGCATGGTGCCTGCAACGAGGAGGGAATTGGCCATGTTGTTCCTGCCATCGCCCACAAAGGCGAGGGTGAGGCCCTTAATGTGGCCGAACTTTTCCTTCATGGTCATAAAGTCGGCCAGCATCTGAGTGGGGTGCCATTCGTCGGTCAGGCCGTTCCAAACCGGAACTCCAGAGAACTTGGCGAGGCCTTCTACGGTGGACTGCTTGTAACCCCTGAACTCGATTCCGTCAAACATGGATCCCAGAACTTTGGCGGTGTCCTCTACAGACTCCTTCTTTCCGAACTGGGTGCCGGTGGAGTCCATGTATTCGGGATAAGCTCCCAGATCGTGGGACGCCACTACGAAAGAGGACCTGGTCCTGGTGGAGGTCTTTTCAAACAGAAGGGCTATGTTCTTTCCCTCAAGGTAGTGATGGGGAATGTTTTGCTTCTTGAGCTCCTTGAGGTGAAGAGCCAAATCAATCATGTATCGCAGTTCGTTCGGCGTAAAATCCTTGCAGGCCAGAACGCTGCGGCCATAAAATACGTTTTCAAATTTTGCCACAATTATCCTTTCTTCCACTACTCTTTCAGATCTTCGCGCACAATCGGCATAGACATGCAGCGAGGGCCGCCGCGTCCGCGGGCCAGTTCGCTGGAAGTGGTCTCATGGACCTTGATGCCGTGCTTGCGCAGCACCTCGTTGGAGATGTAGTTGCGATCATAGGTGACGACTTCGCCCGGGGCTATGGCCAAAGTATTGGAGCCGTCATTCCACTGTTCGCGGGCGGCCACGATCGGATCGCCGTTTCCGGTGAACATGATGTCGATTTCGCTCTTGCCCAGAATCTCGCAAAGGGTCTTGTCGAGCTTGTTTCTGGTCTCGATCTTGACTCCGCCGTCCTTGCCGGGGTGAAGCAGGTAAAGTTCCGATTCTCCCCTCTTGTCCAGGATTTCGGCGTCCATGGTGAACTGATCGTAGTTGACCATGGTGAAGACGGTGTCTAGGTGCATCATGGCGTGGCTGTGGGGGATCTTTACCGCAAGAACGGTATCGAAGGCCGATTCCTCAAAGAGGGTGGAGGCCAGATCCTGGATGGCGTCGGCGCTCGTGCGCTGGGAAATGCCTATGGCCATCACGTGGTTGCTCAGCACCTGCTCGTCTCCGCCTTCCATGCGGGTCTTGCAGTACCTGTCCCTCCACACGTGGATTCCCTTGTTGGCGAAATCGGGGTGGTGGGCGATGATGTACTCCATGTACATGCTTTCCCTGCGGCGTATGGCGTAGGTCATGCGGTTGATGGTAAGGCCGTCGCCTATCGAAGCCGCGGGATCCCTCGTGAAGTAAAGGTTGGGCATGGGATCGGTGAGGAAGGGATAATCTTCGTCTTCCGACATCTCGGCCAGGGTGTGGGGCTTAAAGTCTATGTCCTCTTTCCTGATGCCGGCCATGGTCTTTTCCACCATGTCTTTGGTCGGCATGGACAGAAGGTACTCTTTCAGGGCCGTATACACGGCTCCGGACTTGTACCCGCTTTCCTGAAGCATCTGCTCTATGAAGCTTTCCTTCACGCTGTCGTCGGCCAGAGCCTCGGCAGTGAGATCTTCAAGATAGAGCACTTTGCTTCCCGCATCCCTCAGGATGTCGGCGAAGTGATCATGCTCTTGCTGGGCGATGGGAAGATAAGGTATATCATCGAACAAAAGTCTGGGCATTATTTCGGGAGTGATGTTTTCCACCTCGTGTCCGGGGCGGTGGAGTATCACGCTCTTTAGCTTGCCTATCTCTGAATTGACATGAATCGGACTCGTCATTCGAGCCACCTTTCATATAACTACAGCTTTCGGCCTGCGGCGCCGCGCGTTTTCGGACCGGCGCAACGCAGCCGAGACGCTATTCAAAGCTGTTTCAAGTAGATTGGTCTACCGTCGAAATTTTACTCCCTTTCAGGTCAAAGTACACTTGGAAAAATCAGAAGGAAGAAGGATCTACTGCAGGAATTGCCACTATTCCGTATATCGCCACGCATACCGCGGCCAGGCCCGATACGGCGTAGGCCGCATTGAGGTAAACGGGAAAACGGGTGGAAACGGAAAAAAGGATAATGCTTAAAAACAGGCCCCCAAGCCCTGCAAATACGGGAAAATAAGCTGCGAAATAAGCCAGTTCCGATACGCCTTTCCATGAGCCTACCACCCTGTGGGCCTTGCCCGAAATCGAAATGCACACCATTCCCAACGCAATCATTCCAAAGCCCGGGGTGATAAAAGCCGACGGGCGAAGGCACAGGACGCATATTCCCCAGATTATGTCTACAAGGCCGTTGATTACTACATACACCGAAAAACGCCATTTGAACTTCTTAAGGAAAGTATTGTTCATCTGGCGGGCGAGGATGTAAACGATGAAGGTTAAAGACAGGCACACGAAAGACTGGGCCACTAGCGCGTGGCCTCCCAGCTTTTCAGGGGTGGAGCGCAGGGCCATGGAGTAGATCGCATAACAAAATCCCGCCAAAGACACGCAGGCTGGAATGGAAGCCAAAAGCAAAACGCCATGCCTGGTATAAGAGGAGGAATCTATGGAAGAATCGGCGCGGTGGAGGCTGTTGGCAGAAATGTGCAAAAAGTGGCGGGAAGTGAGGGCTATAGTAGACACGCACAGCGCTATCATGCCGGCTCCCAGGGCCATGTGTCCCGAGACTATATCGTCTGCGCTGGATCCCGTGGCCAAAATTATTATCGCCCAAATGCATATGCCCAATGCAAAAGAGTAGGCTACGGCCGGAAAATACCATACGCGGGTAAAACCCTCTATCTGCCTCATGGAAGTGGCTACCACGCAAAAAAGGGCGAAAGTGATCGAGCCCAGGGAAATTAAAAACCTTCCGGCAATCAGGTTTTTGTCCGCACACAAAAGGTATGAGCCGAATGCCAGCTCATAGCTTGTCATAAGAAGAGGTATAAGCCTTAAAACGAAACTGTAGCCTTTGTGTTGATATCCCCGGAGCATGATCCTCGAAAAATTTTAAGAAAACGTTACCAATGAAATTGTAATTCAATCTTCGAAAACGTTTTCATCATTTTTCGGCCCGGTTTTAATTCTGAGACTGGGAAAGCCTTGCGGCTTTTCTGGCCTTAGATGCGGGGTACTCCCCGATAGGAACTGTAACGGCCGGATGCCAGAGCTTCTTATAGAACCACCACTTGGCCAGTTCGCAAAGCAGGATGTACGCGCACATCTCTGCCACCAGCCACGGGAAGTAGATCCAGGGAAGGGGCACCAGGCCGAACCATCCGTCGCACACGGGTATATACGGAATCGCTATCGCAAGCCCGATGGCCCCCAGAGTGCACCAGGTCAGCAGGCGCGAGGGATGGCTCTTCCAGAAGGGAAGTCGGCGGGTCCTGATGATAAAGACTATAAGGGTCTGGGAGCAGAAGGACTCTATAAACCAGCCCGAGTGAAACTCCGGCACGTTATTCGTCCATGCATGGAAGAAAAAGATCATCAAGGCAAAAGTGGTGTAGTCGAAAATGCTGGAAATGGGACCGAAAAGCACCATAAACCTGTAAATGAACTTTATATCCCAGTGGGTGGGCTTGGCCTCCTGGTCCTTATCTATGCGATCGCCCGGAATGACCATCTGGGCCACGTCGTATATGAGGTTCTGAAGCAGTATCTGGGCTCCGGTCATGGGAAGGAAGGGAAGGATGAAAGATCCTCCCACGGTTGAAAACATGCCTCCGAAATTGGAAGACGTGCACATATTCACGTACTTTATGGTGTTGGTAAAGATGCGCCTTCCGGTCTTCACCCCGTCTACCATGACGTTGAGATCCTTATTCAGGAGGATTATCCCTGCCGCGTCCTTGGCGACGTCTACCGCGGTATCTACTGAAATTCCCACATCCGCCTTATGCAGAGCCAAAGCGTCGTTTACCCCGTCTCCGAGGAAAGCCACGGTCCGGCCGTGTTGGCGAAGTATGGAAACCACCCTTTGCTTCTGCTCCGGAGTCACCCTGGCAAAGACGGCCGTAGTGGCCATGGCCTGCCAGATTTCCTCGTCGCTCATGGAGTCGAAGTCCTCATTGGTAAGGGCGGGGCCGGAAGAAAGGCCTATCTTTTCGCAGACAGTCTGGGCCACCAGGGCGTTGTCTCCTGTAGCGATCTTGACTTCGATCCCCAGCTCCCTCAGGCTCCTTATGGACTCCGACACGTCGGGCTTGGGCTGATCGAGGAAGGTGAGAAATCCTGCCAGCGTCAGATCCTCTTCGTCCTCCCTTTCTATTTCCCTTTCCTTTCCGTCCGGAGCGGGACCCCAGTCAATCTTTTTTTCAGCCACGGCTATTACGTAGAGGCCCTTTTTGAAAAGGGAAGTCAGGTATTCTTCCGACCCAGCGGGGACGGTTTTGCAAAGGTCCATGACTTTTTCCGGAGCGCCCTTTACGAAAAGCCATGAGCCGGGATGGGAGGAATTCAGATCCTTGGCCACGGCGGCTTCCACTTGGGTTATATGGTTGAAGGCCGCAAAGGACTCTATGAATTTTTCCTCCCTGCTCTTCTCTATTCCGAACTCCTCCACCATGGCTTCGCCCAGGGCAATGTCTAGATCGTTTCCGCCAGTGACCTTCCCCTCGTTATTGATTTCAAAGTCCGAGCATGCGGCCGAAAGGACCATGGCCTCTTTGAAATCCGCCCCAAGCGGCCCAAGGGAGGAGTCGAAGCTGATGTGGCCGTTGGTAATAGTCCCGGTTTTATCCGTAACCAAAACGTCCACCCCTCCAAGGTCCTCTATGCACATAAGCTGCTTTACAAGCACCCTCTTCTTTGCAAGCATTCTGGATCCCGCGGTAAGGGAGGTGGAAACCAGAACCGGAAGAAGCTCGGGAGTGATTCCTATAGCCACCGAAAAAGCGAAGAGGGCCGAAGAAATCCAGCCTTTTCCTAAAAGACCGTTGATTATAAGTATTAAAAGCGTCCCTATGAAAGCTACGATCATGAGGAAATTCGAGTACTTTTTAATCCCGATCTGAAAATCGGTGGGGGCCCTGTTGGAGGCCAGCTGGCAGGCTATGGAGCCTAACTCGGCCTGGGCGCCCGTGGCCACCACGACTCCCGTCGCGCTTCCTTCGCGCACTATCGTCCCCATAAGCGCGCAGGACTTGCAGTCCACCACGCTCACGGCCTTGGGATCGGGGGCGACGCTTTTTTTTGCCGGCCTGCTCTCTCCCGTCAGGGCCGATTCGTCGCAGGAAAAGTCTTCAACTTTTAAAAGGCGCACGTCGGCGGGAACCACTTCCCCGTCGTACATCCTCACTATGTCTCCGGGCACGAGGGATTCCACCTTTATTTCCGAAAACACTCCGTCCCTCAGGCATGAGGCGCTGTGGCTGATCCTCTTTTTAAGGGAATCGGCCGTCCTTTGGCTCCTCCATTCGTTAAAAGTGCCTATGGCTAAAGAAAGGAGGAGGATCACGCATATTACAATCCCTCCGCTTACCGACTGCAGAAAGAAGCTAAGTACTCCCGTGACAAACAGGAGGATCATTATAGGGTCTTTTGCCTGATCGAAAATTATCTTCCAGATATTGATTTTGTGCTCGGCCAACTCATTGGGGCCATAGCGCCTGAGAAGGGAGGCAGCCCTTTTGCCGGTGAGGCCCTCTTCGGAGGTATTCAAACTTTCCAAAACCTTTTCCGGTGTTTCCTTGCAGGCCTGTATTATGCGCAGTTGCACGTCCCCGGGCTCCTGCGCTTTTGATTTTCTCCTTTTCAGCGTTGCAAATCTTTCTTTCATTTTCTGCCTCCTTCCGTCAGATTTGCTTAACGTTTGGCGCCTGTAACGGAGAGTAGAAGAAGGACTACTCAAAAAAGACAATAATAAAATAGCTTTAAATTGCCTCATGTCAAGCTTTTGATAAGCTTACCCTACGCATGCAACAATCTCTTGAATTGGCAAAAAAGGGCCCAAGCAGGCCGTCGGCATCCATTTAAAATGGATCTGGTAAGTTGACCTTTTCTCGTACGACCCCACTAGGAGGTTTACATGTGCTTGATAGGAAAAAAGCTTGAGGACTTCACCGTTCCGGCCTACTACAAGAAGGGAATAACCGACGTGTCCCTTTCCCAGGTGCTGGGCCACTGGTCCGTTTTCGTCTTTTATCCTGCCGATTTCTCCTTCGTATGCCCTACCGAGCTTGAAGAAATGGAGGAGCTCTACCCCAGATTCAAGGCGGATAACTGCGAAGTTTACTCGGTATCTGAAGATAGCGCCTACGTGCATGACGCCTGGGCGAAATCCAGCGAGGGGATAGGGAAAATCACTTATCCCATGCTTTCCGACAGGGCGGGGGTTTTGGCCAGGTTCTTCGGGGTGCTTTGCGAAAAGACCGGCACGGCCTACAGGGGGACTTTCGTGGTGGATCCCGATGGCGCGATCCAGGCCTATACCATAAACAACATGGGAATAGGGAGGAACGGGGAAGAAGCCTTGAGGACTCTGGAGGCTGCCCAGTTCGTGGCCGAGCACGGAGATCAGGTCTGCCCCGCCCACTGGCAAAAAGACGAAAAGACCATATCCCCCAGCGAAAACCTGATAGGAAAGATTTAACCGTCCCACTTTCCCTGCCGGCATATGGAAGGGCTCGGCGCCTATGGCTTTAGATTTGCTTAGCTCTCCTCCCAAAAGGGAGGAAGAGGAACTGGTAAGCGTGATTCTTACCGTCTACAACGTCGAAAGATGGCTTAAAAAAACGGTGGAAAGCGTCCTTGCCCAGACATGGAGGAATCTTGAAGTCATAGCGATAGACGACGGATCCAAGGATAAAAGCGGAGCGATTTTAAAAGAGGCGCAGAGAAAAGATCCCAGAATTAAAGTGACTTTCACGAAAAACAGGGGAGTGTCATGCGCAAGAAACCTGGGCCTTTCTTTGGCCAGGGGAAAGTACGTTTACTTTTGCGACTCCGACGACCTTATGGACCCGAAGCTGGTGGAAAAATGCGTAAAATCCATGAGGGAATACGGGGCCCAGATAGCGATGTTTAAGTTTGACGGGATAAACGAATTCGGCCAGCCCGTCGCCAGTTTTTACCCGCACAACCGTTACAAATCCGTAGAGGTCCTTTCTCCCAGAGAAATCGTAAAAAAACAGATTAGGGGGAAAATCGGGGGGTACCTCTGGTCGTTTTTGGCGGAAAAAAAAGTTTACGAAGGGGTCAAATTCCCGGAGGGGCGGCTTGTGGAAGACACCGCCAGGATCTGCCACATCTTCGCCAACGCCAAAAGGATCGTGAGGCTCCCCGAAGTTTTATACCACTACAGGCTCCACAAAAGCTCTCTGATGCGCAAAGAAAAAATGCTCATGGATTGGAAAAAGGCGTTAAAAGACAGGCTGGAGTTCGTATCAGAGGCTTTTCCCGATCTCAAAAGGTGGGCTACCGTTCAAACCTTTTCCCCTTTGAATTTCGATTACGAATCGGTGCGCCAAAACCTAGCTATAGGGCTGAGGAGCAGAAGGGAAAAAAGGCTCAGTCGTCGCCCAAAGTGACGTGGATCCCCCCTATAAGCATGCATACTACGTTATAGAGGAAAGCCCCCACGGTGGCCAGAATGACGATTAGGATGATTTCAAACACCGAAAATATCGTCACTATGCTTAAAAGCTTGCCTATGGAAAAAATGCTTCCTCCGGCCATGCTTCCTGCAGACACCCCTGCGGAAGAAATGAGCTTTGAAATGGAGCTGAAAACCCCCATGGCTTTCAGTATCCCGAAAAGCACGGCGGCGCAAACCACCTGTATGATGCCCCAGGCTATAGAGAGGAGGAAGGAAACCTTGGCCACGCTCCACGGATCCACTTTCGTTACCGACAGCCTCATCCTTCTGGCCTTGGGTATCCTCAGCTTCCTTCCGGCAGGCCTTTTGGAAGCGGCCGGAGCCACGCTCGGGGGCAAGTCCTGGGAAGGGGACCTCCCGTCTGTATTGTCAGCCATTTTCCTCCTCGTCACAGCATAACGGTGAAAAGCCTACGATCGAGAATTTAAAATTCAATTAAATACTCTAGCAAATGCTTTTCACAGCTCCGCTTCCGCCTTAAAGGCCCCCGTCACTTCGTCTCCCGAATCCAGCTCCACGGCCTTTACCCCCTGCGTCACTCTCCCCGACTCTTTCACTTCCGAGCTGTTGAACCTTATGACCTTTCCGGTATTTAAGACGGGCATGAAGATGTCGGCGTCTTCCTGGAGCACGACCGCCCCCACTACGGATCCCCTCTCGTCTTTCATGCTCATAGCCTTAGTGCCGTACCCGTTTCTGAACTGCACCTTGTACTTGTCGAGGGAGGTTTTTTTGGCAAATCCCTGGGAAGTGGCCAAAAGGAGGGAGGCTTTCCTTTTTTCGCCTTCGGGACGGCCGGGAACCACTTTCATGCTGATCACTTCGTCGCCCTTCCTGAGCTTCATGGCCTGCACTCCCGCGGCCTGCCTGCCCAGGGGGCGGAGCTGATCGTTGTCGGCGCAGAAGCGGATGCTCATGCCCTTTTTGGAGATGAAGATGAGATCGTCATCTTCGTTGCACAGCGCCGTCCCTATGAGTTCGTCTCCCGGAGCCAGGGAAATCGCTATAAGCCCCCTTTTTCTTCCGTTGGCGTAGTCGGAAAGGGCCGTCTTTTTCACCTTTCCCTTTTTTGTGGCAAGGACGAGGAAGGAAGCCTGGTCAAAGTCTGAGATGGCTAGCATCTGCTCCACCTTTTCTCCGGGCTCCAGCTGGAGGACGTTTGCTATGTGCTGGCCTTTTGCGTCCCTCCTGGATTCCGGGATTTCAAACCCTTTTACCTTGTAAAGCCTGCCCATATTCGTAAAGAAGAGAAGCCAGTCGTGGTTGGAAGCTGAAATGAAGTGATCCACCAGATCCCCCTCCGAAAGGCTCGCCCCCTTCACGCCTTTCCCCCCCCGGTGCTGGGACTTGTATTCGTCTTCGGAAGAGGACTTGATGTAGCCGGATCGGGTAAGGGAATAGACCATGGGCTTTTCTTCGATAAGGTCTTCGTCTTCCACCTTTGAAGAGTCCCTGACTATTTCCGTCCTTCTGTCGTCTCCAAACTTTGAAACTATCTCGTCCAGCTCTTTTTCCAAAATCTTTACCCTCTTGGAAGAGTCGGAAAGGATGGAGTCGCATTCCTCGATTTCGCCGGTGAGCCTGTCGTGCTCGCTTACGATTTTCTCCCTCTCCAGGGAGGCCAGCTGGCGAAGCTGCATGGAGAGGATGCCGTCGACCTGGCCGTCGTCTATCTCCAGCATTTCTTTCAGCTTCCCTCTCGCCTCATCCGCGCTTTTGCTCTCTTTAAGGGCCTTTATCACTTCATCCACCCTGGAAGCGGCTTTTACGAGTCCAAGGAGGAGGTGCTCCCTCTTTTGGGTTTCCTTCCTTATATAGGCCGTCCTTCTGCGTATCACTTCCATCTGGTGGTCTATCCAAAGGCATACGAACCTGTCTAGAGAGAGGGTCCTGGGAACTCCGTCCACCAAAGCCAGCATATTTGCCCCGAAAGTGGTCTGGAGCTGGGTGTGCTTGAAGAGGTTGTTTAAGACCACCTTGGGAACGGCGTCCCTTTTGAGGGTGAGGACGATTTTCAGGCCTTCCTTGCTGTTGGTGGAGTCTTCCATATCGGCTATGCCCTTTATGGTCCCGGCCTTTATGAGTTCGACTATGGAGCCCATAAGCCTGTCGGGGTTCACCTGGTAGGGAAGCTCCGTTATAACCAGGCACGTCCTCTTGTCAATTTCTTCTATCTTTACTTTGGCCCTCATCACTATGGCGCCGCGGCCCGTGCGGTAGGCTTCTTCTATCCCCTTCCTTCCCAGAATCTGGGCCCCGGTCGGAAAGTCGGGACCGTGGATGATGGAGATCAGGGCGTCTAGAATTTCGCCTTTTTCCGCCTGTGGGTGGTCCAAGACCCAGTGGATCCCTTCAGCGACCTCCCTGAGGTTGTGAGTGGGGATATTGGTGGCCATGCCTACGGCTATGCCGGCTGAACCGTTTACCAAAAGGTTGGGAAAGCGGGAGGGGAGGACGGTAGGCTCCTGCTGCTGGCCGTCGTAGTTGGCAACGAAGTCCACGGCGTCTTTGTCGATGTCTCTGACCATCTCCAAAGAGAGCTGGTTCATGCAGCACTCCGTATACCTCATGGCCGCAGGGGAAGGATCCGAAGGGGATCCGAAATTGCCGTGGCTGAAAACCAAGGGGTAGCGCATGGCCCAGGGCTGGGCCAGCCTCACCAAAGCGTCATAGATGGAAGCGTCGCCGTGGGGATGGTAATTTCCCATGACTTCCCCCACGATTCTTGCCGACTTGGTGGGTCCCTTGCTTGGCTTGTAGCCTCCTTCCAGCATGCCGTAGATAATGCGCCTGTGCACAGGCTTTAGGCCGTCTCTCACATCCGGAAGGGCCCTGTCTACGATGACGGAAATCGCGTAGGCCAGGTACGATTCCTTCATCTCCCGGCTGATGTTTACGGGGTTTATGCGCTCCCCCGGCTCTTCTTCCTGAATCTGATCAAATAAATTGTTGTTCATGCTTCCCCCTAAGCGTCAATGAATTTGACGCTTTTAGCCTCCGCCTCTATAAATTCCCTTCTGGGCTCCACGGCTTCGCCCATGAGCATGGAAAAGGTCTCGTCTGCGATCTGGGCGTCTCCCATGCAAACTTTTTTGAGGAGCCTCGTGGAGGGGTCCATGGTGGTCTCCCAAAGCTCTTGGGCGTCCATCTCCCCCAGGCCCTTGTAGCGCTGTATGGCGTTCTCGCTTCTCAGCTTCCTTCCGGATTTTTCTCCCTCGCTTATCCTTTCATCCCTTTGCGCGTCAGAGAAGGCGAAGCTGTCTGGGCCCTTGGACCAGCGGATCCGGTAGAGGGGGGGCATGGCTATATAGACGTAGCCGGCCTCTATAAGGGGACGCATGTACCTGAAGAAGAGGGTGAGAAGGAGGGTGGCGATGTGGGCTCCGTCAACGTCTGCATCCGCCATCACGATCACTTTGTGGTACCTCGCCTTCGAGACGTCGAAGGAGGCCCCGCTTCCGGCCCCTATGCTGGCTATGAGGGTCTCGATCGTTTCGCTCTTGACCATCTTTTCAGTCGTGGCCTTTTCGGTATTTAAGATCTTTCCCCTCAGGGGCAGGATCGCCTGAAACTTCTGATCCCTTCCGGAGACCGCGCTTCCCCCGGCCGAATTCCCTTCCACTATGAACAGTTCGCACAGATCCGGGTTCTTGTAGGCGCAGTCTTTGAGCTTGTCGGGGGTAGTGGCGGATTCGAGAAGGGACTTCTTTCTGCTCGCCTCCCTGGCCTTTCTGGCCGCGATCCGGGCCCTGTAGGCGTCCTGGGCCTTGCCTACGATTAGCTTTCCCTCCGCAGGGTGGGAGTCCAGCCAGGCGTAGAATTTGTCGTTTACTATCTTTTGAACGAAGGTTTTCGCTTCGGAATTTCCAAGCTTGCCCTTGGTCTGGCCCTCGAACTGGGGGTTGACGAGCTTTACCGAAACTACCGATACCAGCCCTTCCCTCACGTCTTCGCCGGAGAGGTTTTCATCGCCCGCCTTCAAAAGCCCCTTGTCTTTGGCGTAGCGGTTGAGGGTGGCGGTGATGGCCGCCTTGAAACCCTCTTCGTGGGTTCCCCCGTCCACCGTCTCTATGGTGTTTGCGAAAGTCTTTAAAACGGTGCCGTATTTCGCGGTCCAAGTGAGGGCTATGTCCAAAGAAATCCCCAAAGCCTTGTCTTCCGACTTTAAGGAGATGACGTCGGAAAACAGGGGGGAAGCCGAAGAGGAGGCGCAAAGGTAGGCAACGTAGTCGGAAAGCCCCCCTTCGTAGAGGAAGGAAGCTTCCTGCTCTTCGCCTTCCTTCCTTTCGTCCTTAAGGGAAATGGAAAGGCCGGGATTCAGGAAGGCGGTCTGCTGGAGCCTTTGGCGGATAATGTCGAAACTGTAGTCGGTGGTCTCCCTGAAAATTTCCGGATCCGCGTAAAAAGTGACCCGCGTCCCCGTCTCCTTTTCCCCGACCTTCTTAATCTTTTCGAGGGGCTCCAAAGGCCTGTGGTTCACATAGGACTGCTCCCAAAGCCAGCCCCCTCTTTCCACTTCCACCTTCATCTTCGTAGACAGGGCGTTTACTACAGAAATTCCCACCCCGTGCAGGCCCCCCGACACCGAGTAGCCCCCGCCCCCGAATTTTCCTCCGGCGTTCAGCTTGGTCATTACCACTTCCACGCCGCTTTTGCCTTCTCCGGGGACTATGTCTACGGGAATCCCTCTGCCGTCGTCTGTAACCCTTATGCCGTTGTCGGGCAAAATCTCCACTTCGATTTTGGTGGCATATCCTGCCAGAGCCTCGTCTACGGAATTGTCCACAATCTCGTAAACCAGGTGGTGAAGGCCGCGGGAATTGGTAGATCCGATATACATCCCGGGCCTGGTCCTAACGTGTTCAAGGCCCTCGAGAACCTTGAGATCGGAAGCGTTGTACTGCCCGGGCTGCCAGACGCCGCTCTCGGGCTGTTTAAGATCGCCGTCTTTTTCGCTAGAGTCCACTTGATGCCCCTTCTAAAACCGGGCTCCAATATTTAGGGCCTTAAATTCGCCCTTCTGGAGGCCCTTCGCTCAATCCAGCATAAAATATCCTCAGGACACGTTTTACGGCCGAAATCAGGCTATTTTTTTGTATTTTGGACTATTTTTACTTTAACCGTGCCTGAGCTTAAATGCTCGTTTAAAACCTTCTCTATCCTCGCTTCGTCGAATTGCTTCCTTTTCAGCCATGAGGAATTGAGGGCCCCCATGACCACCTGGCCCCCTTCAAGCCTTAAAAAGCGGTAGGCCCCGCTCAGATCGGGGAGGAGGTTTTCCCACTCCATGAAAAACCTCCCGACCTCCGCGCTTTTTCTTAGGGATCCCCCGAAAAGTCCGGAAAGTTTTTTTACCTCCCTTCCGGGCTTTCCGAATTCCTCCCTCGCCTTTTCGGCTTTTTCCTGCCTGACTTCGACTGTGCCGGGAAGCGGCAGGGGCAAATACATCCCCCCTACGAAAGAAACGATCTTTTTCCCTCCGCCCTCTTTAAGGCAGAAAGGCTTTTTGTCTGAGAAGTTCGATCGGTATTCCATTCCACCCCCCCTCTTCAGGCACGTCTTCCCTGCCGGCGGCGGTTATGAAGACCTGGGTGGAGGAGGGCAGGGATGAGAGGATCGCAGCCCTCCTTTCGGGATCCAGCTGGGCGAAGACGTCGTCTAAAACTAAAACGGGCCCCAAGTCTTTTAAGGACTCAAACTGGGCCATGCGCAAAGACAGGGAAGCCATCCACGCCTGCCCTCCGCTCGCCACTTCGGAAAGGGGGAAGCCCTCCAGGGAAAGGGAAAAGTCGTCTCGCTGCGGGCCCAAAAGGGGGAAGCCCGATGCGATCTCGGCCCCGGCCCTTTCCTCCAGGCGCTTTTGGACCTTTTCAAGCCCGTCTTCCTGCAGGGCCTCAGACAGCGAGGGCAGGTACTCCATTCCGGCCTCAAGCCCTGAAAAGCGTTTGTAGGACAGGGAAAACAGGGAGGCGATTTCCTTTGAGGCCTTTGCCCTGGAGCGGGTAATGGAAAAGGCGAGGGAGGAAAACTGGAAGTTGAAGGCCCGAAGGGCCGAAAAGAGCTCCGACCTTCCCACTCCCGCTTCTTCCCTGATTTTTTTCAGGAGGCTGGATTTTTGGGATAAAACCTTCAAGAACGCGCCCCTTTGCGCCCGGTAAGCCGGCATGGACTGAAAACAGGCCTCGTCGAGAAGCGACCTCCTTTTTTCCGCAGAGGAGCACAAAAGCAGGTCGGAAGGGCTGAAAGAGACGGCGGAGAGGGGAGGGAGGCTTGAAAAACTTCCCCACTTGCCCCCGTCCTCCCTTACAAAAAGGCGGCCGGACTTTATGGCAGCTTCCAAAATCCGGCTTTCTTCGTCGAAAGAAGAGATCCTGGCCTTAACGTCGGCCTCCCCGGCTCCGTGTAACACCTGCAAAGAGAGCCTTCCCCGTCCGGAGGAACCTGATGCCAAAAGGCATATCGACTCGACTATATTCGTTTTTCCGCTCCCGTTTGGGCCGTATATCACGTTCACCCCGGGAGCGGGATCTAAGAGCAACCCTTTCCAGCTCCTGTAATTTTTTAGGGCCAGCCTTTCAATCCTCATTCTCCGACGGGGGTAAGGAGGTAGCGGAAGAAGGAGTCGGGATTTCCGTCCCTTCCTTCCTGCCCGTCAAATTCCACTATCTTCACCTCTTCCTGCATCCTCATGCGTATGTAAGACGGGTTCATCAGGCTAAGCCCCTCTATGACGTAAGAAGGGCTGAAGTCCATTTCTTCCGCCCGGCCTATGAGGGCGGCGTCAACGGTCTCTTTGGCCTGGGCCCTCTCGTTATGGGCGCTTAAGACCGCCTTGGCCGGGGAAACGTCTACATGCACGCTGTCGTCTTTGGGGTCGACTATGGAGGCCACGCGCTTGAAGGTGGAGAGGAACCGGCTTTTTTCCACGATTATGTTGACTTCGTAATCGTCTTTAAACAGCCTTTCGGTGTCGGGGAAAGTGGCAGGGTCGGCAAGCTGGACGGTTTTAAGCTTGCCCGCGCTTTCAAAGGCGATAATTTCCGGATTCTCCGGATCGAAGGCGATGCGCACAGGCGCCCCGTCGGATTCGCCCTTGAAGGAGTTGGAGACGGATTTCAGTATCGAGGCGTTTATCAGCGCCGTCCCTTTGCACTCTTTTTCCGGACTCCACTTGGCGACGTACCTGGCAAGGCGGTAACGGTTGGTGGCGGTGAAGATAATCTCCGAACCCCTGAATTCCATTTTTACGGACTTCAGGCTCTCCGGATCGTCGCTTACTCGGGAAGCCGCAAAGGCGGATCTTTGCACGGCTGAGACGAAATCGGAGGGAAGGATGGTGCCCTGAATCTGGGGGAGATCCGGGAATTGCATGTCGTCTTCCACTTGGGTGAGCCTCAAGACGAAGCCTCCCGACCTCGCCGTCACTTCGTTTCCCTCGGTTTCCAAGGGGCAGTATTCGGAAGGAAGGGATTGGATGCCTTTGAAGGCCAGATCGGCCCAAACTATGGCTTCGCCGGATTCGTCGATTCTGGCAGGCACCGTGTAGCAGGCGGACTGCTCCCTGCCGACGGCTTTCACTTTGAGCCTGTTGCCCGAGGCCTCCAATTTTATCTTCGCAAGGTCTTTGGAAGTTGACAGAGCGTCTTTCGCCCACGTGATCGCATCTTTCAAATCGGCAGTCGCTACAGACAGCTGCATCGTCTCCCCCTCTATAGGCTTTATTCAATCTGATTTAAAAATTCTACTCCCACTTTTTCAAGGCAGGCGTGGGGATTGAATTTCCTGGTCCCGTCAATTTTAAGCTTTAATCCCTCCGATTAAAGGCGGCCGCCCGGGTTTCGCGTCTTGCCCCGGCATTTTTTGTCTGCAGAAAAGTTTTTTAAAAAAGCCTTTTCTTTTTCCGGCATTGTTATCCTTTTTTCGCGTTTTTCAAAGGCGCCTTGTTTTTTCTCTCTAGGTAAAAAAAGATTCGATCCCTACCACCACATTCAATAAGCAAAAACACTGATCTAGGGATATATATGTATTAGTAGTAGGGGCGGTGGATAAGTGGATAACTATGTCTCGCCCTTACAGTCAGTAAGGGCGAGCAAGAAATTTTATTGTGGATAACTTGTGGATAACTTGTGGATAACTTTTTCAAAAACGGCCACTTATCCACAAAGAATCCGATTGTGGATAACTTACCCCCTACTTATCCACAAGTTATCCACAAGTTATCCACCGAAAAACGGCACTTATCCACAGAGAAAAAGACGACTGAAAATGAGGTAAAAATTGTAAATGAATGCCTAAATGCGCAAAAAAGCTTTAACTTAATTCGGACGGCGCAGGCGAGAAGTGATTTCGGTGACTTGATCGTATACGTCTCTTTTTTCGGTCATTTCATCGCTTATTTTTTGGTAGGCGTGGATGACTGTGGTGTGATCCCTTCCTCCGAAGGCTTTCCCTATATTGGCCAAAGGAAGCCCCGTCATCTCCCTGCAGATGTACATGGCTATCTGTCTGGCGGAGGCGACGTTTTTCACCCTTTTGGAAGAGAGAAGATCCGAATAGGGGACGGAGAAATAGTCTGCCACGGCCCTGATGATTCCGTCCGGCGTCATCGGGGCTTTTTTGGTGAAGTAGTCGCGGAGGGCCTGGGCAGCCAACGGCACGGTGGCCTGCTGCTTGTTTAAGTTGGTGAGGGCTATCACGCGAAGAAGGGCTCCCTCAAGCTCGCGGATGTTGTCTGTGACCTGGTCGGCTATGAAGTCCAAAACCGAATCCGGGATTGAAATTTTCAGCCTGCTCCTTGCGGCCTTCATCCTTAAAATCGCCACCCTCGTCTCTTTTTCGGGGGGCTGCACGTCTACGGTAAGCCCCTGTTCGAAGCGGGTTATCATACGGTCTTTCATGCCGTTAAGCTGTCTGGGGGCGACATCGGAAGTAACTACCACCTGCTTTCTTTCCCCGTAAAGGGCGTTGAAAGTGTTGAAGAAGGATTCCTGGGTCTCAATCCTGTTTCCCGTGCCCAGAAACTGGATGTCGTCTATAAGCAGCACGTCGAAAGATCTGTATTTCCTGTTGAAGGCCATGCCCCGGTTTTCCTTCACGGATTCTATGAACTCGTTTGTAAATTCCTCGCTGGTAACGTAGAAAACCTTCTTGTCGGGCTGGGAAGAGACGACTTCGTTTCCTATGGCGTTCAGAAGGTGGGTTTTTCCAAGACCGGAATTTCCGTAGATGAACAGGGGGTTGTAGCCTTCCCCCGGGCTTTCGGAAACCGAGACGGCGGCCGCGTGGGCGAAGGCCGTGGCCGTGCCGGAAACGAAGTTGTCAAAACGGGCCTGGGGGTCTAGATGGGTGAGCTGATCGCGGATGGGAAGGCCCGAGGCTTCCCTTTCCTGCCTTGAAACCGACAGCAGGTAGTCCAGGTCTTCGCCTGCAGCTTCTCTCAGCGCCTCCCTTATCTGCGGGTCGAGATCGTGCTCGATTTTTGATCGCACCAGCTCCGTAGGGGCGTCTAAAATCAGCCGTTTTTCCAGAAGGACGTCAGCCCTTAAGCTGGAAATGTAATCTTGGTAGATTTTATGTTTTTCTGATTTCAACAATGCCGATCTGGCTTTTTCCCAGACCTGTTGCGCCTGTTGATGGGATTCTTCCATTTCCAGCCTTATCTTTACGCGCTCGGCCACTCTGCCAAAAACCGGATGGATGGGATTTCTTGTTGTGCTTGTAACATGGGTATGTTTATTATATAAAACAGACTAACGAGCCTAGAGAGAGAGCTTAGATGAAAAGGACTTTTCAACCCAACAACCATCGCAGGAGCATGAAGCACGGCTTCAGGCACCGCATGTCAACCCGTTCCGGAAGGGATCTCATCAACCGTCGCAGGGCCAAGGGGCGCAAAGTCCTGAGCGCATGAACCCGGCTCCCGGACGCATAAGGAAGCATTCCGAATTTTTAGAGGTCTGCCGTGCGCAAAAGGCCTCTTCCTCCCACTTGGTGTTCCACTACTTCCCGTCTTCAGGGACGGGGGTGGCTTTCGGATTTGCCGTCTCCAAAGCCGTAGGCCGCGCCGTGGAAAGAAACAGGGTGAAAAGGCGCCTGAGGGTCTGCTGCAGGGAGCTGGCCGGAGTGCTTCCCGAAGGAAGCAGGGTGGTTCTCAGGGCCAAGCCTTCAGCCGCGGCCGCCTCGTTTTGGGATCTGCGCGGGGAAGTAGAGGGCGCGTTTTTGAAGATTGCGTCTGAAGTATGAAGAATTCTCTAGCCTCCAGGGGGCTGTGCGCCGCCATAGGACTTTACAGGCGCTTCATTTCCCCCCTTTCAGGACCCAAGTGCAAGTACTATCCGAGCTGTTCTATGTACGCGATCATAGCCGTGAGAAGATTCGGCGCTGCGAGGGGCCTTCTTTTGGCGGCTCTGCGCCTTTTGAGATGCAACCCGTGGAGCGCGGGGGGAATAGACGATGTTCCGCGCAGGTTTTCGATGTTTTACCGCTTCTCATGGTCTAAAGCTCATGAAGAGCCTACTCTTCAACCCATAGTCACCCTGGAAAACCAGATGAATGAAAGCGAGAGGAGCAGAGCCTAATGGGCGGCTTTATTCACTTAATCAGCACGATTTTCTACCCTCTCGAGTGGATAATTTCCTGGATTATGTGGGGATGCCACTGGGTTCTGGTAAGGTGCGGAATGGCCGGGGGCAGCGGCTTTGCATGGTGCCTGAGCATAATATTTATGACCATGGTCGTCAGGGCCTGCATCTTCCCGCTCTACACCAAGCAGATAAACGCCATGGCCAAAATGCAGGCCATGCAGCCGGAGCTGGCGAAAATAAACGCAAAGTACAAGGGCAAAAAGGATCCCGCCAGCCAGGAGGCCAAGCAGCGCGAGACCATGCAGATTTACAAGGAGGCCGGAAGCAACCCCCTCACCAGCTGCCTGCCCATGCTGGTGCAGGGCCCCGTATTCATAGCCCTCTACGATTCCCTTTTCAACCTGTCTGCAATAGCCGAGGGGAAAATAAAGCCTCTGGGGGCTTTCACGAAGCAGGTGGCCTCGCATATAGAAAACACGGTGTTTATAAACGTTAAGCTTTCAGCCCTCTTCGGTTCGGCAAGCGGGGGAGGAAAGTGGACCATAGGAATCATTACCGCCTTCATGTGCGTGTCCATGTTCTACATGACCTTCTACACCATGCACTACAACACCCCCATAGACCAGCTCAAAGGAAAGGGCAGAAAGGCCCAGTGGGGCATGGCCATAGGAATGCCTTTGCTTTACATTTGGTCTGCAGCCATAGCCCCGTTCGGCGTGCTCATTTACTGGCTTACCACCAACATCTGGTCCCTGCTCCAGACCCTTTGGCAGGTAAACAGATTCCCGGTTCCGGGATCCAGGGCCGGAGAAAAGAAAAAGGCGAGGGATCTGAAAAAGGAAATAGCGAGAAGGGCGAAGAAGGGCCTTCCGACGATAGAGGAGGAAGAAGAGGCCAGAGTCATAGCCGAGCAGGAGCAAAGATCCGTCCAGGGCTACCAAAGGGTGCAGCCGGTGAAGAAAAAGGCGAAAAAGAAAGGGAAGTAAAGGTCTTTTTTGAAGGAGGGGCGACATGGGAATTGAAAGCGAAAAGATGAGGGCTTTTTCTTCCCTTCTTTCATCCCAGGGTCCTTCCCTGGGCCTCATAGGCCCCAGGGAAGTGGAAAGGGTGTGGGAAAGGCATATAGAAAACTGCGCCGTCCTCGCCCCCTTTATCGAAAAGGCGGGGGCTGAAAACGTGGTGGACGTGGGAAGCGGCGCGGGGCTGCCGGGGGTGGTCCTGGCCATCCTCATGCCTTCAGTCAATTTCACGCTTTTGGAACCCAGATCCCTCAGAAAAAACTGGCTGGACCGGATGAAAAAAGAGCTGGAGCTTGAAAACGCCCGGGTATTCAAACTAAAGGCAGAGCAGTGGAAGGGGGAAAAATTCGACGCGGCAGTATGCAGGGCGCTTTCCCCCCTTGCGGGCCTTCCGCCCCTTCTTTCCCCCCTGGTCAAAGAGGGGGGGGAAGTTTTCGCTTTAAAGGGGAGGAAGGCCGCCCATGAAGTGAAGGACGTTCCGGGATCGCGGCTTTCCTGCGTAAGGCAGGAAGATGGGGAAGAGACGTATGTGGCGTCCTTTTCAGTGGGGAGGCGCTGATGGGAGAGTTTGAGTGGAAGGACCGCATTCCCTCTGCAAGCGAGCTTAGGGGAGGGCTTGAAAACGCGGACGACATCCTTTCCAGAATCATGGGTACGGGCTCCTCTTCCATAGGATCCGACCTTTTGCATGACACGCTTTTGGCCAAATCCGTAAATTCGAAAAGGATAAAGAGATCCGAGGCTACGAGGGTTGTGTCGGTGACAAACCAAAAGGGCGGAGTGGGAAAGACCACTACCACCGTAAACGTGGCTACCTCTTTCGCGGCCGAAGGCATACCCGTTCTCGTAATAGATTTGGACCCCCAGGCCAACACTTCAAGTTCTCTGGGCGTGCGCCAGAGGGGGCTGGGGATTTACGAAGTGATGACGGGTCAGGCGAAGATGGGGGAAGCCATCAGGAAAAGCCCGCTTTTTCCGAGCCTGGAAGTGGTGCCTTCCAGCATTGACCTGTCTGCAATAGAGCTGGAAATGGCGGGGGAAGCTCAGAGGGAGGCCGTGCTCAAAAAATGCCTTTACTCCTACATGGAGGAAAGCGGAAAAAAGTACGAATACGTATTTATAGACTGCGCCCCGTCTTTGGGCCTTTTGGTTTTAAACGCCCTCACGGCCAGCAAGGAAGTGCTGATTCCCGTTCAGGTGGAGTACTACGCTTTGGAGGGGCTTAGCCAACTTTTAAAGACGATAAACCTGGTAAGGCTTAACTTTAACCCCGATTTGAAGAACGTGATGATGATTTTGAATATGGTAGACAAGCGCACAATCCTCAGCCGTAAAATCTGCCAGGCCGTGAGGGAGGCCTATCCTTCCATGGTCCTTTCCTCTTCCATTCCAAGGCTAATCAGGGTGGCGGAAGCGGCTGCGGCGGGAGAGAGCCTGACTTCTTTCGACCCTTCTTCGCCTGCTGCCGTGGCTTACAGGCAGGCGTGCATGGAGATAGCGGAGAGGCTGTAAATGGAAAATCAGATGGGGCGCGGGCTTAAGACCCTCTTTCCCAAAATGCCCAGAGAAGCCCAGGAAGAAAAAGCCGTAAATCTGGGAAAAGTGGCGAAGAGAAAAAGCGCCTCCGCCCCCTCCAAGCGCGGGGTGGATGCCATATTTTCACCTTCTGCCGCAATTTTGTGGAAGACGGCAACGGTAAATATAAGCAAAATACAAATTCCGGATTTCGTCGATCGCACGAGGGAAAAGGATATTGAAGGCTTAAAAAGTTCGATTTCGCGCGTAGGACTGCTCTCTCCCATCCTTTTAAGCAAGAAGGGGGAAGGTTTTGAGCTTGTAGCGGGCTACAGGCGCTTTTCGGCATTTAAAGAACTGGGGCTAAAGAGGATACCCTCGCGTATTGCCCCTTTGACTCCCAGGGAGTCCTTAAAAATTTATCGGGAGAGCAATTCAGTTTAGAAGGAATCTTTGCGCGTCTATTGCGGCCTTGCATCCGCTTCCTGCGGCCGTCACGGCCTGCCTGTAAACCGGATCCGCGCAGTCTCCGGCGGCAAAGACCCCGGGGCGAGAAGTTAGGGAAGAAGAATCCTTGGTTAGGATGTACCCCGAGGGATCCAGCTCAAGGTATTTTCCGAGAAACTCCGTTTGAGGAACGGAGCCTATGTCTACAAAGATCGCGTCCAGTTGCAGCTCCCTCTCTTTTCCGCTTTCCTTGTCTTTCAGCTTTATGCCGGTGACTTTTTCCCCGTCTCCCAGGATTTCTACGGGAAGGGAATTGTATTCGATTTTTATCTTGGGGTTTTCTTCAACCCTTTGCGGCAAAACTCCCCTGGAGCGGAAAACGTCTCTACGGTGGATAAGGTAAACGCAGTCCGAGAACCTTGTTAGAAAGATCGCATCGGTCAGGGCGCTGTCTCCCCCGCCTATGACGGCTATCTTTTTGTTTCTGAAGAAAAAGCCGTCGCAGGTGGCGCAGTAAGACACGCCTAAGCCCGCATATTCCTTTTCACCGGGAATTTCCAGCTTCCTGTGCGTGCTTCCGGTCGCTACCACTACGGTTTTGGTCATAATTTTTCCCATGTGGGTCTTGATGATCTTGCATCCGTTTTCCCCGTCTTCTATCCCCTGGGCGTCTTCGCCTTCCAGCTGCACCTCAAACTTTTCAGCCTGCGCTTTCATGTTTTCCATGAGATCGGGGCCTTGGATTCCTTCGGGAAAGCCGGGATAATTTTCCACGAGGGTGGTTTCGGTAAGTTCTCCTCCCGGCAGGAGGGATCCGGTAAGAAGCAGGGGCTTGAATCCCGCCCTGCCCAGGTATATTCCCGCCGTATATCCGGCAGGACCGGATCCGATTATGACCGCATTGTAAACCTTTGAAGTATCTATCATATTTTTCATTCTATTAGAGGCCCGCCATTCTTGGAATTTTTCGTCTTTTCGGCCTGTTGTACTTTTCAGGCGTATTAGGTTTACGATGAATAAGAGTCCAAAACGCCTAAGCGTGAAAGGAGAAGGCGGCTTGCCGCTGATGAAAATGAACGAACAGTTAGAAAAATCTGAAGAACTCCTTGTTAAAAAAGAAGCCTCCGAAATTAGTGCCACCGAAGAAAATGTATTGAGCAGCGTGGAGGCGGGCATGGACATGCCCACCGAATTTATGCCCCTGAAGGCCACAAACCCCAACATAGTAGAAGAGCTCATAAGGCAGTACAGACTTAACGAAGCCAAGCCCAACCAGAACCTGACCACTTTCTGCACCACCCAGATGGAGCCCCAGGCCACCAGGCTTATCACCGAAGCCCTCAACACCAACGCCATAGACAAATCCGAATACCCCAAGACCGCCGCAATCGAAGACAACTGCGTGGCCATGATCGGACATATGTGGAACATCCCCGCCGACGAAAAGTTCAGGGATGACTTTATCGGAACTTCCACCGTAGGCTCTTCCGAAGGGTGCATGCTGGGAGGCCTGGCAATGCTTTTCACTTGGAAGCACAGGGCGCAGAAGGCAGGCCTTGATATAGACGACCTTCACACCCACCGCCCCAACCTCATCATCGATTCCGGCTACCAGGTAGTCTGGGAGAAGTTCTGCACCTACTGGGGAATAGAGATGCGCCAGGTGGACCTCAAGCACGACGAGCTGAGCATGGATGTCGACAAGGCCATGAGCATGATCGACGAAAACACCATCGGCGTCGTCGGGATTCAGGGCATAACCTACACCGGAGCCGTAGATGACATAAAGCTCCTGGACGAAAAGCTGACGGTCTATAACGAGACCCACAAAGATCTTCCCGTCCACATCCACGTTGATGCCGCCTACTGCGGCTTCTTCGCTCCCTTCGTAGACGGGTTTGAGCCCTGGGACTTCAGGCTTAAGAATGTCTACTCCATCAACGTTTCCGGACACAAATACGGAATGGTTTACCCGGGCGTAGGCTGGGTAGTATGGAGGAAGAACAACCCCGACTTCCTTCCTGAAGAGATGCGCTTTGCCGTGGCTTACCTCGGAAAGAGCGTAGACTCCATCGCCATCAACTTCTCCCACTCCGGAGCCCAAATCGTGGGTCAGTACTACAACCTCGTGCGTTTCGGCGTTCAGGGCTTCAGGGCGATCATGAACAACGTCAGGAAGGTTTCCGAGAAGCTCTCCAAGGCTATCGCCGACACCGGCTACTTCTCCGTGCTTACCGACGGATCCAAGCTGCCGATAATCACGTGGGAAATGGCCAAGGGCGTACACACCAAGTGGTCTCTCTACGACCTCCAGGATCAGCTCCTCATGCACGGCTGGCAGGTGCCCGCCTACCCGCTTCCCAAAGACAGGCAAGACGAGATCGTGCAGAGGATTGTAGTAAGGCCGGCGATGTCTATGACTATAGCCGACGACTTCATTGCCGACTTCCACTCCGCCATTGAGGAGCTCAACAAGAAGAGGCTCTTCGACTAAGGGCTAATCAGATAGAGTACCGAACTTCTTCATGCCGGAGCGCGTGGGGAAGTTTTTTTATTCCTCCAGCCGGCAGAAGCGTTTACGGGACTTGGGCGAAAAGGGAGAGGGGGAGGGGCAAGGCTCTGGAAAGCATTTCTTAGAGCATGCGAATTTGCTCCCTCCCTCCCTTTCTCTAATTTCAAAGCCCAGCTTCCGCTTTACGGTTTCAGGCGGGCGTTCGCGGCTTATAAATGCAATTTCAAATTCTTTATGAAGATCGAAAATCGCGTTTCCGCTTCCTCCCGCATGAGTATCATCACGAAGGGGAAACGAAGGGGAAAACAAGTAAAAGAACAATGCCGGGGGATGCGGAAAAAAGTTTGAGATCCCTAAGAAACTAACGCTTCCCTTGCCCCCGGCCTTCAACGGTTGATTTATTTAACCTATAAGGAAGAAAGGGCCGGATAACGGCGCTTTAAAGCTGCAATGCGATCTCCGGCTTTTAGAAGCCTCGGTTAATTGAGAACGGATTTTGGTTTCTATGGGAAATCCCTCCGTAATTGAATGCGGCGCATACTTATTTCAGTTGCGAACTTAATTTCCTTCCCTACCCCGCCTTTTTAAAGTCAAAGCGAGGCACTGCCGATTAGCTACCTTGCCCTCAAGAAGGAGTTTGCGCGGAGCTTTTTATTGGAGAAGCTCAAAGCGAAAAGGAGCGCGAGTCCGATGGCGAGCCATATGGCGGAAATCCAGAGGAACTTTACGCACCAGAAGGCCTGCCCCGTCCATACGAGAGGCAATTTGTTGGAAATGTAGCTGACCGGGAAGGCTTTGGTGACGTCCTGGATGGCGGAAGGGAAGGAGGAAAGGGTGCCGAAGGTTCCCGCGCAAAACAGCAGGAAGAACATGACGATTAGGCCTACGCTCATGAGGGCCTGCGGCTTTTTCACAATCAAGGCCATCACCCCTCCCCACACCATAAGGGTGAGAAATCCCAGGAAGACCTGCAGGAGGAAGGCGAAAAAGTGTCCCGGATTGGGGAAGGAGAGGCGGAAAGACGCGAGGGAAAAGAGCATGTCCAGGGCTATCCCCGCCACCCCGAAAATAATCTGGGTCAAAATCTGGGAAGAGAGTATCGTACGCGTCTTAACGCCAAAGTAGTTAAGCCTCTCGAGGCTCCCGTCTTCGATTTGCTTTCCCACGCTCAAGGGGAAGGAGAGGAAGGCCAAAGGGATCAGGCCCATCATGATGGCTGAGGGGAGGAAGTAGTTTATAAAGCTTATCCCCCCATAGGTCTGGCCTGAATTTCCCCCCGCAAAGACGGCGATCATCATGAGGGGGAAGAAGAAGTCGAAAAACATCGCTATGGGGACGCGCGTTATGCGCTTCAAGCTGGCCTGCATGCAGTACCTCATTGGCGCTTTCCCTCCTTAAAATCGGCAAGGGCCAGGGTGTAAAGGCTGTAAATGTCTTTTGCGGAGCGCTCTGCAGGGATATGCGCATCTGAAAGGGCGGAGAGGATTTTCTTTTCTTCTTCCTCCCCCTGCGCGACCGCCCCCATGGTTCCGGCGTCGACTTCCACCGTCCTAACCCCGGAAAGGCCCGCAAATCCCCCTATGGGCCTCGGAAAGCGGATGAAGGAGTAGAAGGGGTAGCGATCTTCCAGCTCTTTTAGGGTGCCGAAGAAGACCAACTCCCCTTTTTGCAGTATCAGGAGCTTGTTGGCCCATCCGCGCAGCTCTTCAAAATAGTGGGTCACGGAAAGTACCGTCTTTTGGGCCGAAGCGCTCCTCAGCCGATAAAGCATCTCCTGCCTCTTTTGAAAGTCCATGCCGCTTGTCAGCTCGTCTACAACCAAAAGATCCGGGTTCTTGAAAAGCATGAGGAAGAGCGTGAGCCTCTGCCTCTCTCCCCCGGAGAGCTTTTTGACCTTTTTGGGAAGAAGGGAAGAAACCTCGAATTTGTCAGCCGCCGCTTTGATTCTGGGGTCTTTCGCTCCCTCGTCGCATACGATTTGCACGACCTCTTCCACTTTAAGGAGGGGATCGTAGGGGTTGTACTGGAACTGCACCCCGAGGTCTTCCAAGGTAAAGCGCCTTGAAATCTCTCCTTCAAAGGGGATTTTGCCCACGATGCAATTTATAAGCGTGGATTTTCCGGCTCCGTTTTCGCCGATTACTCCTACTACGTCTCCGGGGAAAATTTCTATGTCTTTTCCCCTCAGATCCAAAATCCTTGCCCCCCCGGCCCGGACGCTCACGTCTTTAAGGCTGAGGATCGCTGAAGTTTCACGGGCCCCCCATTCGGGCCTTTCCAGCGTTTGGGTGGAATTTTCCAGATGCATTTTCCTCCAAATAAAACTAACTCCGGCTGTATCGGATATTTATTGAAATTGTAACTGAAAACGGAAGAAAATAACCAGAAAGAAAATTACTTTTCGGCTGCCGCTCCTGTTTCAGCTTTACTTCTTTTGGCGCCTATGGATTGAATCTTCTGTTTTTGCACGGCCCTGATAAAGGGATTTCCGGCCAGGCTCATGAACCAAAGGATGACGAGCCCGGTTGCCAGCCATATGGCTGCGATCCAGAGGAACTTTGAAGCCCAATAGGAGTGCCCGAGCCAGATGGCGGGCATCTTATAGTTGACCCAGCTCATAGGGAAGCACTCCGCCATTATCTGAACCCCCCTGGGCGCCCCCTGCGCCAGCGTTCCGCTGATCACGTTTGAACAGAAATTCAAAAAGAAGGTCGCCAAAAGCCCGACTACCACCGTGCCCATGGCGTGTCTGATTAAAACTCCCAGTATCTGCCCCCAAACCATGATGGTGACGAGCGCGTAAAAGATCTGGAGAATATAGGCGAAAAAGTAGCCGGCGCTTGGAGCTTTGAGCTTAAACCAGAGCCAGCCTGCGATCATCGCAAGCGCTATGCCCATGGTTGCGCATACGGTTTGGGCCAAAAGATCTGCCAGCATGAGCCAGCGGGTCTTGACACCGAAATAGTTGAGCCGGGTCACGCTCCCGTTTCCAATCTGCCTGGCTGCATACATAGAGAAGGCGATGCAGGCCATGGGGACGAGGCTCGTGGCGATGACTGCGGAAATGTTGTAGTTAAGCCAGGACTTGTCCTCCACCATGTAGTGCCTGGACAAAACTCCGTCGAGAACTACGATAAAAACGGGGTAGGCCAAGTCAAAAATGAGGGCTGTTGGAGCGCGCAGAAGGCGCTTTATGCTCATTGCAAAATAGTACTTCATTGCCGATCCTGCGCCCTTTCCTTAAATTCATCCAGCGCCAAAACGTAGATGCCGTAAAGTTTTTCTTCCCGGTGGGCCGGAATGCCGCCCCTTCTGCAGGATGCCATAAACTCATCCTCTTCTTCTTCCGATTGGGTCGCCACTCCGAGGTTCACTTCGTCGTCCAGCTCAATGACTTTGAGGGAGCCGAAATCCGCCTTTTCGCGCATGTCCATGGGTATGCGGATAAGCGAGTAGAGGGGGTAGCGCTCTTCAAGCTGCTTTACCGTTCCGAAAAAGACCACTTTGCCTTTTTCCAGTATCAAGATCTTGTTTGCCCAATCCTCTATGTCGTCATAGTAGTGGGTGGAAATCAGGACGGTCTTTTTGTCCATTGCCACTTTGAGGGTGTGGAGGATCTTGCGACGCTTTTGGTAGTCAAGAGCGCCCGTAGGCTCATCGAGGATTAAAAGCTTAGGCTTTTTAAAGATAGCCAAAAACAGGGTGAGCCTCTTGCGTTCCCCTCCCGACAGCTTCTTCACTTTTTTGGGAAGGATTCCTTCAAGCTCAAATTTCTTCATAGCCGCTTTCAGCTCCGGATTGGAAACGCTCTTTTGGCACACGGCTTCCATTAGTTCCTTCACTTTCACCGGCGGATCGTAGTCATTGTATTGGAATTGGACGCCGAAGTCCTGAATCGTGAAGTTGCGCTCTATCGATCCCTGATAAGCGATTTTGCCCACGATGCAGTTTATTAAAGTAGTCTTTCCGGCTCCGTTTTCTCCTATAAGGCCGACGGTATCTCCCAAAAAGATGTCTATATTTTCATCCGGAAGATCCAGGATCTGATTTCGCCACCTTTTGACCTTCACGCCCCTGATGCTGAGAATTGGACTTTCTCCCGGAGATTTTTCGGGCAAAACCTTCGCCCCTGGCCCTTCAGAGATGTTGCTTTCCAAATTATCCATTCCCTTTCTGTCATAAAAAATCGGCATCCAGAGAGATCCCTGTTTGCCGAAATTTTACTCTAAGCTAAAAGAACTGTCAAAGCTCCAAAAGTCAGGCGTTGGTATTCGCGTTCTGAGCGGAAACCTCTGCCTGAGCCTTCTGCATCTTCGCCATTTTGTAGGTGAGGTACTTGATCTGAGAAGGATCTATCTTGGACACGTAGTTCTTATGGAAGGCGGAAATGATGATCGGGATGACGATGGCGATTATGAAGGCTATCACCAGGAGCACCTCATACTCCACCTGCCCGCTTGGGGTCAGCGCCGTCGAGGGGAAGAAGGAAACCACGAGGGCAAAAACGGAAGTCACGGTTCCGCAAATGGCGACTATGGTCTTTACTACTATTCCCCCCGGCACGTTATAAGTCCTGTGCAGGCTCTTCCACTTGAATATCAAGGTGTAGTAGGCCGCGCACATAAACAGGTAAGTGACCAGATAGATGCATGTGGTAAGCGTCTCTGCCACAAGTATCGACACGTTTCCGGCGCCGCTGGAGCCGCCGAAGGTGAGCAGAGCGTCCCAGCAGAGGACGAGGATGCAGTTGATGATGAGGACGGTGGTGGGCACGTTGTGCTTATTTACCTTCTTTATCCCCATCGGCATCATGCCGTACTGGGCGCTGTCCCTGAGGCCGGCGGAAGGCCCTACAATCCACGATCCGATCTCGGCTATGATGCCGAAGCAGACCAAAATGCAGACGATGTCGAGGAGCCAGTCGAGGATGTAGGACCCCGTCACTTTGTACATAAGGTACTGCAAAGTCTGGAAGAGGCCGGAGTTCAAGGAAAGGTTCTCTTCAGGAATGGCGCTGGCCACGGCTATGCCGCCAAGGGAATCGAAGACTATCGCTATAACTACCAAAATGAACATGGCGGCCGGATAGTTTCTTTCAGGCTTTTGCAGCTCGTCGATGTGGGAGCCCGAGGCCTCAACGCCGGTATAAGCCAAAATGAAGGTTGCAAATATAGTAAGGTTTCCAACGTTTGCAAAGCTCGGGAAGAACTCGCTGGCGCCGAACTTTATCTGCACCGGGTGGCCCTGGGCCAAGTAGATTATGGCGAATATGAAGAGAATGATGGCGGAAACGAGAATGCCTACTATAAAGCCAATCTTTGCAATGGTGGTGGTGTACTTGGTGCCTCCCAGCTGCAGGAGGGTGACTATTCCAAAGATTACCAAAACGGCTATGAATTTAATCCACGCCGTGTTGTTCAGGGCTTGCCAGTTAAAGATTTGGGAAAGCAGGCCGATGATTACGTAGCACATGGTGACGTATCCGACGGTGATTTGGAACCATTGGAAGAAGAGGGCCATAAATCCCAGGCGGTCGGAATGGAGGGCGTTTCCGACCCATCCGAATACGCCGCCCGCGCTCCAACCGTCAACCGACGCCATTTCCGCCGCCATGAAAGCCATGGGCAAAAACCAGAAGATGCCGCCTAAGAGGGCGAAGAAGATGCATGCAAATCCCGAAGTGCCGAAGCTCGGGTACTCGTAAACCGCCATGACCATGGAAGCCGTCATGGCGAAGAAACCGAATAGCGTCAGGTTGCGCTTGACTGCAGTCGAGTTGTTTCCAGACATTTAATCTGTTCACTTCCTTAGCGAATAACTTCCTCGATCGAACTATCCCCAAAAAAAAGCGAAGGCTCTGCAAAATCCGCAAACATCCGGATCCTGCAGAGCGCCTAGAAGAATTTAAGGAGAATAAACAAATCGGAAAGCACCACAGAGGTGATGGGTCGGCTCCCGTGAAAAGCGGGAAGGGTATAAAACGGGCCTCTTTCGCGCATATCGGCCTTCCGGCGCTGAATCAATTCAACAGCCTTCATTACGGCCACCCCACTTCTTTGTAGGAACCCCGAAATCTTTGCGCAGTCCAACGGCCTGCACGTAAGGATGTAGCAGACCGGATCCCCTGGTCAGGCCCGCGGCGGACGGAAGATTAACAGGCGCCGCCAAGGTTAGGATTGCATCCCGAATAAAATTATATGTAGATTTAGTCTTCTTGGCGCGCATCCCGATATTGCCGAAATCCGCCTTTTCCCTTTCCGATTTTTGAAAAACTTTTAAAAAAATAACCCCCGAGGTTAAAACTCGGGGAAATTTAGCCTATAAGGCCATCAGTCTCAATTACATTAATTTTGCTGAACCTGGGCAGGCTGAGTCGCGTTTTGCTGCGCCGCCTGCTGCCTTACGAGCTTGTAGTGCATAATCTTAAGCTCTCCTTCGGGCACATGCTTTGCATATACCTTCTGGAAGGCGGAAATGATGATAGGAATAACGACGGCTATGCAGAAGCAGATGACCAATAGGACTATAAACGTCACCGTCTGGCTGCTCGTAAGAGCCGTGGATGG
Organism: Aeriscardovia sp.; assembly: GCA_017632855.1. Lineage (GTDB taxonomy): Bacteria > Actinomycetota > Actinomycetes > Actinomycetales > Bifidobacteriaceae > RGIG1476. Next base: position 14,063 of record JAGBQM010000040.1, on the reverse strand, counting down.
AGTAAAGGACATGCAGAAAGCGAAGACGGAAGTGCAGATTCCACATATTGCCACTATGAACTTCACAACTATTCCGCCCGGAACGCTGTAGGTGCGCTTCAGGTTCTTTTCGGCAAATATCAGCTTGAAGTAGCCTATGTACATCATTATGTAGCACACGAGGTAGATAAGGGTGGTGAGGGTGGTTGCTACCAGGAAGGAGACGTTTCCGCCGTTTCCTCCGAAGGTCAAAATAGCATCCCACATTATGTATACCAAAAGCTGTATGAAGAGCATGTTGACAGGCACGTCGTGCTTATTGGTCTTGGTAATCCACTGGGGCATCATGCCGTATTGGGCGGAAGTCCTCATGCCGGCGGAAGGCCCTACAATCCATGATCCGATCTCTGCCACAACTCCCAGCACTATAAGGATGCTGACGATGTCGATAGCTCCGGTGGCGTAGGGGGAGAAGTGGAAGAAGAGCACGGAAAGGGTCTGGAAGATTCCTGAGTTCAAAGAAAGCTGCTGCTGAGGAATGACGCAGGCCACGGCCAAGCCGCCGAAGGCGTCCAGCACGATGGCGAGGATAACTATGATGATCATTGCCAGAGGGTAGTTTCTTCCGGGGTTCTCAAGCTCGTCGATGTGGGAGCCCGAGGCTTCAACGCCCGAGTAGGCGAGAATGAAGGTCGCGAAAATCGTAAGGTTTCCAACGTTTGCAAAGCTCGGGAAGAACTGATGGGCCCCGAATGTAATCTGAACGGGGTTGCCCTGGGCCAGGTAGACTATGGCGCAGATGAAGAAGATGAGGGAGGTAAGCAAAATTCCAAGCATGAAGCCCCATTTTGCAATGATGGCCGTATGCTTGGTGCCTCCCAGCTGCATGAGGTTGATGATGATGAATAACACCAGGCAGGCCAGGAATTTAAGCCATGGAAGATTGTTTAGGGCCTGCCAGTTCAAAATATCGGCCAGCATTCCTATGACGAAGTAGGACATGGTTACGAGTCCTACGGTTATCTGGAACCATTGGAAGAACAGGGCCATGAAGCCCACTTTGTCGCTGTGGAGGGCGTTTCCGACCCAGCCGAAGACGCCTCCCTCGCTCCAGCCTTCCACTGATGCCATTTCGGCAGAAATCAAAGCCGTGGGAAGGAACCAGAATATGCCGCCCAAAAGTACGAAGAATACGACGGCGAAGCGGCTTGTAGCAAAGCTCGGATATTCGTACATGGCCATGACCATGGAAGCTGTCATGGACAGGAATCCGAACATAGTCAGTTTTTTAACTTGTTTTTTTTCCACCTTTTACTCCTTATTTCAAAAGAGAAAAGAAAAAAGGATTTATGACATGGCTAAAAAATCGCGACATGACTGTAGTGAATAATAAGCGGGCAATCGTGCGTGCCAAATAGTCAAGCTTGCTTATTGTATCGCAAATAAGAGGCCAGTGCGCCTTAAATGTGAAATTTTAGAGGAAATTAAAAAACCTGAACTGAATCGTATTCGAATCCGCCTGTAGGAATTTGCGAAATCCAGACCACTAGGTCTTGGGTAATCCTTACCTGGGACAAGGCGATTTTATTGCTTCCGGAAACAAAGGAAAAACTGGCTGCGGCGGTTCCGTTTTGCGGATTGCTTATGGTGGAATCCGTAAAGATTTCGGCTTTGCCTCCGGATTGGGGCGTGGAAATTTCCACTTCGTGGACTTTTTGGGGGCTTTCGAGCTCTATATAGATTCCAAGCCCCGTTTTGCCTGGAACGCTGAAAGTTCTAAGGGATTGCAGAGTGTAGCTTTGAAGAGTCGCGGCCGGGGCCGGGACGGCGGAGGCGGCCTTTTCGGTGGGAAGGGAAGAGGAAGAGGAGGCAGAAGAGTTGGAAAAGGCCCCCGTTACGTTGGAATCGGCTTTTTCTTCCGCCAGGCCTCCTGGAATCGGGGCGTCGTTGTCGTTAAGATTCCACGTAATATCGGTTTCCTTGGTACCAAGATGCAGATCCCCTAAGTGGAGGGAATAAATGGCCCATGCGCAGAAGAAAGCTACCAGAACCACCGCGCAGGTGATTATGGCCTTTTTCGTCACCCCTCCCTTTTTCTGTTCCGGGGCTTTTGCGAGGGAGGGGGCGGGCCTTCTGACCTGTTGGGGCTCTTTTACTAGCTTTACGGATCTGTTGGCCACGACCCTGGTTTGAGAAGAAGAGCGGTTGTTGAAGAACTGGGTCCTGGAGGGATCGATTTTTTCTATGCTTTCTTTGGATTCGGAAAGAAGCTGGCGACGTGTCCAGGGGGAATTTATCTGTTCCTTCTTCTTTTCCGTTCCCGCTACGGGTTTTACAAAGGTGTTGGAAGCGATCTTGGAGGGGATGTCGGATACCGAAGTCGAGTTTATCGGAGCAAATTCCACCAGAGACACGCTGGGGGCATTCGGGAAACTGCCCCCTTTAAGCGCCTCTTCAAGGGCCCTTCCGTCGTCGGGATCCTTTAAAAGCATGTCAAGCTCGAGAAAAGTGAGGATGGGAAGCGGGCGCTTGTAAGGGCCCTCCTCCGACTTGGTCAGCTCCAACCCCCTCCTGCACACTTCTATCATGTCCGAAGGGGCTTTGCCTTCCAAAGAATCCAAGATGCCCACGTACTCCCTCTTGTCTTCTTTGGGATCGAAAATCCGACCGGAAATTATTTCAAAGATTAGGGCCACGATATCCCTTATGCACTTTTCTTCCGCCCCCTCCTTTTGGCTGAGGGCGGGAAGGGGAGGCTCTAGCATGGGGGAAATCGAAGTGTTGGCAAGAGTGACGTCCCTGCCGTTTAGCCTGACCACTTTGGAGCTGAGGGCGTGGTGGTAGATGCCCTGCCTTTTCAGGCTCATGGCCGCGTCTATCACTTTATGGATGACGAAGTAGGCGACCTCAGGCTTTACTGAGCCGCAATCTTTTATGAAGCTGTGCAGATCGGTTCCGGGGTCTTTATCCGTGACTATTACCAGCACGCCTTCAGTGTTTTGTATATGTAAAACTTTGGTGCAATGGGAATCTTTGGAAAGAATCAGGCTGGAAGCGATGCGGTTTATTTCTTTAACCTCGGAAGAGGCGGAGATAATAAAGAGCTGGTCGTCTTTCATAAGAGTATGATCGTTTGCCAGCCATGCGCTCAGGCCCAGCTCGGAGCGGTACTGGGTGATAAGCGTGTAGCGTTTGTCTATCGTATCTCCGATGGATGGAATCATAACCTGCCCTTCGTTTTCCAAAGATACAAATGTTTCAACGGGTCGGCTTCTAGAAGATCTTACAACCCTGGGCGCAAGCGAGGCTTCAAGAGTCTGGGAGTACCAAATCTGGGAAGATACCTTCCTCGGAATGCGGGGCTTGTCTTGCTGAGGATCTTCCTTTTTCCCTCCCCTTTTGAGGAATCCGAACATTGCGCCCAGTTCTTTTACATTCATGGCCCTGCACAAAAGCCAGTAAATTATGAACATGACGCAGGCGGTGATAAGGCAGGTCAAAGCTGCCTGCCACCAGGAAATGTGGCCGTGGAGGGAAGTGGAAAACCTCAGCCCGCGCGAAAGGCCCAAGGCCAGAAGGGTGCCTGCCAGCGTGCATACGCAAGCGGCGGCAAAAGATCTTAAGTAGGTGGAAAAGATTTTTTGGTTTTTAATCCTGGAACCCATGCGCTTGCTTATGGCCCAGTAGGAGAGGGGCATTAAAACAACGTTGCTTATGGTTATGGAAGCCGCTATCCACATATCCCAGTACGCGGGGGAGATGAAGTGAAGCCCGGAAAAGAGGACCGCCATCTGCACGGCGTTTTGAAAAGTGGTAAGCAGAAACGGCCATCTTCCGTCCTCGTAGGCGTAAAAAACCCTGTTTAAAAGCAAGGTGACAGACGTCGGGATGAGGTTGAAGGCGAGGGCCAAAAGCGGAGCGGCCAAAAGGTTGGCGTCAAAGGTGTTTACCGTGGGAAGCAGGGCCCGCACTATTGGAACCGGCATTGCGATAAAGCAGCCTACGAAGAAGAGCATTATCACGCCCGTCTGCCTTAGGCAGTTTGCCAGGTGCTCTCTCATCTCCCCGCTTTTTCTTTCCTGCACCGCCCTTGAGATCGCGGGAAATACCGCCGTAGCGATGGAAACGGTTATGAGGGAATAGGGGAGGATCCAGATTTGAAAGGCCTGGGCGTAAGCGGAAGCCCCGGCCGTCATCAGCCTGTTTCCTGCGGCCAGGGGGGCCGTGGTTTCAATCCTGGTATTTACCACCCCTACGCCCTGGTCTATTACAATCGAAGCCAGGGTCCAAGCCGCCACTTTCCCCATGGACCTTAGGCCTATGCCCCTGATACCGAATTTGATTCTGGGCTTTATTCCGATTTTGCGCAGCGGAATGAAAAGAAGGAGGGCCTGGACTAAAACTCCAAAAGACCACATTCCGGCAGTAAGGGCGATCTTTCCTTGGTTCCAGAATCCCACCCCCTGTTTCTCGGCGTTGCCGAAGAAGGCGAAAAACAGCCCGTAGCCTATGCAGCTGACTATATTCGCCGCCACCGAGCTCCACGCATAGGCCGTGAAATTATCCTGGGAAGCCAGGATTTGCCCCACTACGCTGTAGGCGCCGTAAAAGAGGATCTGGGGCACGCACCATAAAGTGAAGGCGTTGGCCAGGGCCTTTTGCGCTTCGCTCCAGCCGGGGTCGATGTAGAGATCTATAAGCAGGGGGCTGCAGATCATGACAAGTACCGTGACTGCCAGGCAGCTTAAAAGGGCCAGGGTCAGTATTTTGTTTACGGTTTCAGAGGGTGATTTTTTTTTAAAAGCCCTAACGATCTGAGGAACTAAAACGGCGTTTAAAAGCCCGCCCTCGATGAGGTTAAAAATCACATGGGGGATTTGGCCGCCAACCTGGTAAGCGTTTGCAGCCACTCCCGTCACTCCAAGAGCTGCGGCCAACAGAATAGTGCGGCTTTGCCCTGTCAACCTCGAAGCCAAAGTGCCTGAGGCCATAATAAAGCTGTTGCGCTTTATGGTCTTTTTAGTATCCACCTGTCAACCGTTCTTCTTTTTTCTGCGCATTTGCCTGACGCATCCGAAAAGCGTGAGAAGGCCTGCGGGAATAATGAGAATTGTCACATTCAACCGGGTGACGGTCAAATGGCTGTTGAGTTGCGTACTAATTTTAGTGACGGGATGATAAAATTCGCCTACCCAAAAAGTAATCGCCCCCCGGATAGAGCTGTGAATCTGCACCGGAAAATCGATCTGGCTTTCCATTTTGCTTCCCACTTCCGACTCCTTTTCGGGGAGGATGGTAATTTGGGAATTCGAGGCAAGGGATCGCACCCGGGCCTTTATGGGAAAGGGAAGCGAATTTTTTATGGTCACAGGCAGGCTTGCCGATTCGCTTAAGACCGTTATTTTATTTGATACCGACAGCTTCAGGCTGCGATTTAGATCGCTACGCATATACGAAAGGGCCTGCGTTCCGGCTTTCCTAACTTCGCCGTTTTGGCTGTAAGAACAAAGCTGGGCGTAGTCCGCTTCGCTTTCCACGGCCTTCGCCCACTCCCCCGCCGTTTTCTTGTCGGAAGAGAGGGAGGAGAGGAAGGAAATTATGGGAAGCGACCCTTGGATTTGCTCCTGGCCTCCGGTTTGGGAGGGGGAGGGGGAATAGGAGGGCCAGTCCCAGGAGAGATCCTCATTTACGGTCTTAAAGCTAATCCAGCTTTGCCCGTACAAAAAGGAAAGAAGGGGAAGGCAGGAAAAAGAGACCTGCACTATTACGGGGTTTTTCCTGCCCCGCATGTCGGCAAGTTGGGCTACGAATCTGGCTTCCCTGCCCGCTTCGGTCTGCTCGGCCTGGGCCCATGAGCTGGAAGGTATTCCCTGAGCCAGCGAAGAAAGCAGGGGATTGGAGGAGAGGAGGGTGACAGGGCCCTGGGGCAAAAAAACGGTTTGCGATCTCCCACCCACTTCAAGGGCGGCCTTGTAGCCTAAGGAAGCTCCGTCTTCCAGCTGAGCGGGGGAAAGCTGGGAAGGGGAGACAAAGATTTTGGGCAGCTCTCCCCCGCCTTGCCACGCTTTCAGCTGTTTTTCCATCTTTTTCAGATACCCGGCAGAAAGCTGGGCCGGCTGCTGGAGAGCGGAAGCGTTCTTAAATTCCCGCTGAGCCCTTTCGTCTTCTATGATTTGTATCTTGTCTCCGGATTCCAAGAGGGGAGGGAAAGGGTTTTGGCTTTGAACCAGCGCCTGACCTTGTCCGGTATCTATGAGGCTTTGAGCGCCTTTTTTGCTTGCCTCAACGGGCCCGGGATTTATATACAAAAGGGAAAGGGGGATAGGGGCGGAAAGCGTAGAGGGCGCAGTTAAAGTAACGAAGCTGTTTAAGTTGTAGCTTATCTGCGATCCGGAAGACGAGGAATCGAAGAAGAATTCCAGAGGCCTCGGGCCCCAAGAGCCCCCCAGGCTCTCTGCGGAGCCCTCCAAGTAGGCCTTGAAGGAAGATCCCGCCGGAAGAGGGGGGAGGGAAATTTGGGCCAACAGGACGGGAGTGGAAAGATTCATATGCCCCATAGCCCATAAATTCATGGCCGAAGGGGAAGAGACGGGGTTTTTTGAGCTTCTGGCCTCAAGAAGGCCTGAAGAAATGGCGGAGCCTGATTTATTTGTGATTTTTACTTCAGCCCTCCACCTGCCCTCTTGCCCTACCGCAGGGCTTTCGCTTAGGATTTCCATCCCTACTTTTGCCTGTGAAGCCATAGCCCGCTGCGGGAAAGAAAAAAACAGCAGCACGAGGAGGGAAAGCAGGGAAAGTGTTGCCATTTTTCCGGCAACATTTTTTATCATTTGCGACAATATTTTTTCTTGTAAATTTTTACTATCGTCCGCTCGTTAGGATAGCTGAGGAGAGTGGGCAAAACGTCTAAATTCACCCATTCGACTCCCTGGGCCTCCCTGTCGGGATCGCCTTCCACGCTTAAAATCCCGGACACCCTCCTTAAAACGTAGTGATGGACCAGCTTATGGATCCTGTAGGTGCTGTTCATGAACCAGTAGTCTATGGTTGCAATGGATCCCAGGATTGTTCCCAGAATTCCGGTCTCTTCTTTCACCTCTCTGACGGCTGTCTCTTCAAAGGTTTCCCCTTTTTCTATGTGTCCTTTGGGCAGGCACCACACCGTTTGGTTATTTCTGGCTTTTTTGGATAGCACTGCCACTCTGTTGTCGCCGTCGAAAATTAGGCCGCCCGCCGAGTATTGGCGGTCCACGGGAAGTTGAGGAGCTTTCGAATGAGCGAATACAGAGATGATGCTGGGGCAATGCGCGGCCACAAGAGAAGGCGTGGGCATATCCAACCCGCTGAAAGCATACATTGACCTCTCCTAAAAGATTCTCTCTAAATTCCATTCTGTGCCACTTCGCGGTGGTCTCTGATTTTACCGTAATCATTTTTTCTGTAAAATGAATAAGATTTGAGCAAAAACTTTTAAGTCTGCGCCTTTTTCGCCTCTCCCTGCCTGCTGCGATGCAGAATGCGCCGGGGATGCCTTCGCGTAGGAGCCTGTCTGGAGAATCTTCGGGCTGTTGAAAGGGGTTCCCGTGTGGTTTCAAATTAAACCCGAAATTATGCAGTTAGGAGAAATGTTCGCCGATGCGGGATTCGAACTGTCATTAGTAGGAGGCGCAGTAAGGGATCTTCTCCTTTCCAGGCCGGTGCATGACTACGATTTCGCCACCTCCGCCACGGTAGAACAAAGCGAACCCATATTGCGCGCGTGGGGAAAGGACGGCTTTTGGGATATGGGACGCCCTTTTGGAACCTTGGGGGCGAGGAAAAGATCGGATAACGGGTCTTTTGTAAGCGCGGAAGTCACTACTTACAGGTCCGACACTTATTCGCCCGACTCCAGAAAACCCCGGATAGACTCCGCCCCCAGCCTTGAATCCGACCTTTCCAGGCGGGACTTTACCATAAACTGCATGGCCATAAGGCTTCCGGAAGTGACCTTCGTGGATCCTTTCGGGGGGGCGCTGGATTTGGGGCGGAAGATTTTAAGGACGCCCATCGACCCCTTTATTTCCTTTGGAGACGATCCCTTAAGGATCATGAGGGGCGTAAGGTTCATGGCCCAGCTGGGGTTCTACATAGAGTCTTCCACTTCCCTCGCCATTTCCTCCATGGCCCCCAGGCTTTCGATAGTTTCGGCTGAAAGAATCAGGGACGAATTTGTAAAGATCCTCCTTTCAAAGCATCCCAGGCGGGGGATCAACGCGATGGTGGACCTGGGGATAGCGGACGTAGTCCTTCCTGAAATTCCGGCTCTTAAAATGGAAATCGACGAGCATCATATGCATAAAGACGTTTACGGCCACACCCTTTCCGTTTTAACCAATGCCATAAATCTTGAAACGGGGCCCGAGGGGGACGTGCCGGGTCCGGATTTGGTTTTGCGCCTCTCCTCTTTGCTCCACGATATAGGCAAACCCCCCACCAGAAGGTTTGAAAGCGAGGGCAAGGTCAGCTTTCACCATCATGACGCCGTAGGGGCCAAAATGGCCAGAAAGCGCCTTCAGGCCTTGTGCTTCGACAAAAAGACCGTAGACGACGTTTCTTCTTTGGTAGGCCTTCATTTAAGGTTCCACGGGTACGTAGACGAGCCGTGGAGCGATTCGGCGGTAAGAAGGTACGTTGTGGATGCGGGCCACCTTTATACGCGCTTAAACAGACTGACCAGGGCCGACGTCACGACAAAAAACCGGCGCAAAATCCTTCAATTTGAAGAGGCTATGGACAAGCTCGAAAGCAGGGCGGTGGAACTGAAGAAGCAGGAGGATCTCTCCGCCATCAGGCCGGAACTCAATGGAAACGAAATAATGGCCCTTTTGGGCTTGAGGCCAGGAAAGGAAGTGGGGCTGGCTTACCAGCATATGCTCGACTACAGAATGCAAAACGGGCTTGTAGGATACTTGAAGGCTAAAAAAGAGCTTTTGAACTGGGCGGAGGAAAATTTAAACCTTTAGCTTAGAGGCCCCACTACCTCCCCCAGTCCGGAAACCGTGGGGCTGTCCTGTATTTGGGAGGCGACCTTGCAGCCTTGGATGGAAGAAAGGACCTGGCCTTCCTTCAGGGTTATTGAGTTCGCGTCTTTCAGATCGTAAAAATCCTGGCCTATAACCAAAATGACGTCGCTTCCCGTGGAATTATCCATCTCAAGAATGGAGCTTGTAAGCTGTGCCCTTAAAGTGTATGCCGCGGCCAAGGCGTTCTTTCCCGCGTATATGGTGGTGTGAATGACGGAATCGTTATTGGCGTCCCCTATCCCCGCTACGTTAAACCCCCTGAAGTACAAGGCTTCCCCTACGGCGTCGGCCAATCCGCTTTTTGAAGTTCCGTTCAGAACTTCCAGAGTGATGTTGGAAGAAGAAAGCGCTTTGCTTCCGGCGGGGGCGCAGGGAGCCGTGACGCCGAAATTGTTCTCCTGATTTTTTACGGCATGGGGGACTATCATCCCAAACACCCCGAAATATCCCAGCAGGGCAATCACTAGGATCGCCGCCAAAGCTATGCCGCAAAAACGAAAGACTAACTTTTGCCTGTCTTTCACGTATTCTTTCCTGGCCTGCTGTTCAGATCTGTCAGGTCCGTTAGGTGCCATTTAACCCTCTTCCAGTTCTTGGGGCAATCTCAAGTAGATTTTACATTTTCCTTCTGAATTAGCCCCCGCCCCAAAAGCTTTTTTAAAATCGGAAGCCGTCTTGATGATTGAAAACTAAGAGCCGTTCGACTAAAATAAACCGATAATATTTTGAGGTTAAAGAGTGAAAAAAATAAATGCGCGTGGAGGGGATAAGTATGAAAAGATGATCGGCTCTCCGCTTGCGAAGTTAATTTATTCGCTTGCGGGCCCGGCTATAGTAGCCAACATAATAACCGTCATCTATAACTTGGTAGACACCTTCTACGTGGGGCATTTGAGCGCCGCCGCCGCCGCCGCTTCCGGAATCGTCATGCCCCTTATGGTCGGAGTGAAATCCGTAGGCATGATGCTTGGCATGGGCGGGGCCAACAAAATGTCTGTAGCGCTTGGAAAAAAAGACAAAAATCTGGCTCAGGCCCTCGTTGCCACCTCCTTTTACATAACCTTTGCGGTCAGCGCGGTTCTGGCGGTAATTTGCATCATATTCAGGCGAGGGGTGTGCAGAATTTTAGGGGCGCCTTCTTCAGTCGTCCCATTGGCTTCCATTTATATGCTCCCTCTTCTCATAGCCGCCCCCTTCAACTGCCTTACCTATATATTCAATCCGGTTTTAAGGTTTCAGGGCATGGCCAAAGAATCCATGGTTGGAATTTCTTTCGGCGCCATTTTAAACATTTTCCTGGAGCCCCTTTTTATCTTTACCATGCATTTGGGGATGCTCGGGGCTGGAGTCGCCACCGCTATCTGCCAGGGGATTTCATTTTTGCTTCTTGCTTTTATTTACCACTTCAGGGGGCAGGTAAAGATAAAGTTGAAGTTCTTTGAGCTCAGGCAGCTTCATCCCATTTTTTCTACCGGAATGCCCACCTTCTTCAGGAATATCATGCGAGCAGTTGGAATGGACATACTTGATGTGGTTTCCGCCCCCTTCGGAGTTCCGGCCGTGGCTGCCATGACGATAGTAAACAGGATAATCACCTTTTCAAATTCCCTGCGCGGGGGGCTTGGGCAGGGCTACCAACCTGTATGCGGCTTCAATTACGGAGCGGGGAAGTTTGACAGGGTGCGCAAAGGATACGTCATTACCGTTTGGTCTACGGCGGCTGTTTTGGCTGTCATTTCAGTGCTGCAGCTTATTTTCGCCCCCTACTTTATCCTCATTTTCCAATCCAGCCCGGAAGTTATAAAGATTGGAGCCCAGGCCCTCAGATGGCAGTCGGCCACCCTGGTTTTGACTACATGGATTGTCATGTTCAACATGGTTTCCCAGACATTGGATCATCCTGTGCTTTCCACGATAGTGGGATCGCTAAGGCGCGGGGTGGTATTGATACCGCTCCTTATAATCCTTCCCCGTTTCCTCTCGCTTTTAGGCGTCGAAATCGCCCAGCCTTTAGCCGATCTTGTAGCATTCGCTTTTGCGCTACCCTGCCAGTTTTACGTATTTAGATCCCTTAAAAAGAAGGAAGACATGACGCCTGTACTGGAAGCGGGAAGCGCGAATGAAGCCTAGGAGCGCGAAAAAGGCCGAAAAATCTGCAGATAAATTTTCCCAGATGACCCTTTCCCCGCTAGGCCCTCTCATTTTCAGGCTCTCCCTGCCTGCGGTAGTGGCCAACATAATAGGGGTGGCTTATAACCTTACAGACACTTTTTATCTTGGACGCCTTGGTACGGATGCCGCCGCCGCTTCCGGAATCGTCATGCCTATTATGGTCCTTATCCAGGCTTTCGGACTCCTCTTCGGAGCCGGAGCGGGCAACAGGATTTCCGTGCTTTTGGGGAAAAAAGATATCGAACGGTCAAAACGGCTCGCTTCCACTGCAGTCTCTTCCGCCTTCGTCCTTTCCTGCATTCTCGGATTTTCCTTTTTGATGTTTAAGTCAAAGATAGTGCGTATTATGGGCGCCACCTCCGCGCTCGCGCCCATGGCTTCCACCTATCTCGTTCCCCTTCTTATAGCCAGCCCCCTTTACTGCACGAGCTACGCCTTCGACCCAATACTCCGGTTTCAGGGCTTGGTAAAGGAGTCTATGATTGGGATTGCTTTAGGGGCGGTATTAAACATACTCTTGGAGCCCCTCTTTATTTTCCCAATGCATTTGGGGATGCTTGGGGCGGGGACGGCTACCGCCATCTGCGAGTCTCTCTCATTCTTCCTTCTTCTTTTTCTTTTTTTAAAAAGAAGCCAGATTCCTTTAGATCTTAAAAAGTTCTCCCTGAGAGGCTTTGGGCCAATCGTGACGGCGGGAATGCCCAATTTCGTAAGAAACGTCATGGGCGCTGTCTCTACCGATATTTTTAACCTTGTAACCGATCCCTTCGGACCTGCCGCCATAGCCGGGGTCACTATAGCGAACAGAATCCTTCTCTTGACGGCCTCGGCCGAGATAGGGCTGGGGAGGGGGTATCAGCCGGTTTGCGGCTATAACTACGGGGTGCATAAGTACGGCAGGGTAAAAAAGGGATATTACATGATTTTGATTGCTTCGTCAGCCCTGCTCATTTCAGTATCCGTCCTCCAGGAAATTTTCGCGCCCTCCCTGATAGCAATCTTTAGAAACAGCCCTCCTGTAATTAAATACGGATCGGGTTTCCTGCGCTTTTTCTCTCTGACTTTTCCGCTCTATTCGTTCGTAATATGTTCCAATATGATGCAGCAGACCCTTGGCCACACGCTTATAGCTTCCCTTGTAGGATTGGCGAGGCAAGGCCTGTTTTTGGTGCCCCTTCTCTTCATTTTTCCGACTCACTTTGGATTTTTGGGACTGGAGATTTGCCAACCCGTTTCAGATTGCCTGACTTTCCTTTTAACCGTCCTTATGCAGATTCTCGTTTTTAGGGATCTTAAGAGAGCAGAGCTGCTATACTCTTAAAATCTTTCACACTGAGATTTTCCGGACGCAAAGATAGGTCTATTCCGGCCTCTTCAAGCAAAGATTTATCCAAAAACGAGAGAGAATTTTTCAAAGTCTTTCTTCTTGCGGAAAAAGCTTTATCTATGAGGAAGAAGGTCTTTTCCCTTAGCTCTTGCGGCGTCGCTTCCCTTTTAAACTCCACCAACACTGAATCCACATGCGGGGAAGGCCAAAATACGGTTCTGGGGACCTTTTCTACAATCTTTGCTTTTCCGTACCATGCGAGTTTCAGCGTAGGAGCGCCGTAAATTTTGCTCCCTTTTTCCGCACACATCCTTTCGCCCACTTCTTTTTGTACAAGAACCAAAAACGAAGAAAGGCGCGGGAAATGCGAAAGCAGATGCAGCACCACGGGAACCGAAACGGAATAGGGAAGGTTGGAGACCAAAGAAAACTCTTCTCCCCATTTCAAATCTTCCGGTTCCAGCTTTAAGGCATCTTTGTGAAGGCAGGAAAATCGCCCTAGGGATTCCGGAAAAAGTTCTTTTATCGTTTCCGGGAGGGCTGAAGCTAAACGGGAGTCCAATTCCACGGCTTTTACTTCGAAACCGCGTTCCAAAAGAGGGAGGGTTAAAGATCCTAGCCCCGGCCCCACTTCTAAAACGCGGTTAGAATCCGTGGGGGCGAGAGAGGCGATATGGGAAAGGAAATGAGGGTCTGTCATGAAATTTTGACCCAGTGATTTAGAAGGGACTACCCCCAACTGGGAGGCCTTGGATTTAATCCATGCAGCTCCCGGAATGGAAGACACTCAGTACCACCCGTAGGTTATCTCATGGTTCCATGCTCCGCATGGAGTGCTGTAGCGTTCAAGAATATAAGACAGGCCCCAGTCTATCTGCACCTTGGCATTGTACTCCCATCCCGTTCCCATTTTGGACGGAGGAAGGGCCTGGGCTATTCCGTAGGCTCCCGAATACACGTTCTCGGCATCCCACATCCATCCGGACTCCCTGTTCCACAATTCCACCAGGCATGAAAATTGGGTGGATCCCCATCCGTACTGATCCTCCGCCACGCCTGCGGCGAAGGTCTGGGCCTCGGCCGGGGTGAGCTCTCCGGAAAGTTCCGAAGAGGAGGCGGCGGGGGCTACCTGGGAGGAAGAACCCTGAGAGCTTGAAGAAGGTGAACTCTGAGCGGGCTGAGGCGTTTGGGCAGGTGTGGCCTGGGAAGGGGTGGGAGCGCTTTGCGGCGAAGTCGGAGAGGAAGTTGAAGAGGAGGCGCTGGAAGAGCTTGAGGAAGGGGCCTGAGCAGGCTTTTGTTGAGGCTGGCTCTGTTGCGGTTGCGCTGCCTGCTTCTTTTGATCCTGATTTGTTGAAGACTGGGCCTTGGGCTGCGCCTCTTGCTGTTTAGACTCTTGCTTTGGAGCAGGCTTTTGTTGAGGCTGGCTCTGTTGCGGTTGCGCTGCCTGCTTCTTTTGATCCTGATTTGTTGAAGACTGGGCCTTGGGCTGCGCCTCTTGCTGTTTAGACTCTTGCTTTGGA